>JAJRUU010000093.1 GCA_024277605.1 bacterium | reverse complement strand
CTTATGTTTTATATCATGTGATAGCGCATCGGTCTCTAGGATACAATGTTATTGATTAAGCAGCAACAGTTGCGCTTTTGTTGGTGCTTCGGTTGACAACCGGGGTGATGGTTCGGGCTTCCACCTTATCGGCCGAAGTAGCGGTTACCGGAATTACCTGTTCCCCGTTAGGGAGCGCAAAGCGCAGGCTAAAGGTGCCGTCCGGTCTTAAGTTTACGGGCCTGTTTTGTATAGTGACGCTGGCGTTCGGTTCAGTTGCTCCATAAACCACCAATTCAGCATCCAGGATAAACCAAAAACCCCGCTTTTTCTCTCGTGAAATCCCACTTTCCCAACTACTGCTGCCCCCGGAAGATAATTCCCGTTTTAAGCGTTCCTGCATCATCTCCTGTAGTTCCAGCGAACCGGCGCCGATGCCAAAGCCGCCGGATAAGGCATACATCTTCTCGGCATCTTCACGCGAACTCATCCATTCCTCATCAACTACCTCCGACATCGAATCCCGTGGAGGAGTTACCGCATTTGAGCGGGCTAAAGTATATAGCTGACCATCAGCGGTAAGTACGCCAATATCAATACAGTAACAGCGATTGGGCTCTCCCACATTGATGTACCAGTTGCTGACGCCGCCATTTAGCTCTATATCAAAACTTTTATTAGCGTTTTCCCCATTAAATTCTCTATCGGTGATGTCATATACTCGCAGAATTGATTTTGCACCATTCCATTTTTCACCCAAAGCAGCCTTGGCCTGTTGGATGCTATGAGGCGAAACTTCCCAGTAAGTATAAATCCAGTAAGGGTCTCTTACTAAAGCCACAATTTTATTGTCCCCATAGCCTGAAGGCAGGTCTGCCGTTTGTCCTTCTATGCGGTATTCAGTTGGTCCTATATAGTATTTAGCCTCTTCCACCTGATCCTGCTCATAAGCTAATGCGGTGTGCTGCGGCTTTTCTTCTTTGGATACAGGATGAGTAGTATGAACCGGCGTTTTTTTGTCGGCGTTAGCTTTTGGGCTTTTTGCGCTCAAGTTTTCTATTAATTTAGCTTTGGTCATCCGGCTATAGTTTTTTATTCCCTCATCCATTGCCAGTGCAACCAATTGTTTTCTGGTCAATGACGTCAATTCTTTTTCTGTCATTTAGATCAACCTCCTAACTCGTTTAAATAAATTGTTTGAAAACTTGTTTTAACATCGCAAATCTTTCGCTGATATTGCATCACTCTCTAAATTGCCTAAGGTTACCAAGGTCAAGCAGTTACTATCAAACAACTCATTAGCCAGCTTATTAATATCTGCACTACTAACTTGCTCAATGCCGACTAATATCTCGTCTAAAGAAAATTGTCTGCCGAAATAAATTTCATGGCTAGCTAAGGCAACCATCCGGTTACAAGTATTTTCCATGCCAAGCGTAAGTTGCCCCTTTAGGTGTTTTTTGTTTCTGGCGAGTTCCTCAGCGGTCACTTTTACTTTTTTTAGGTCATTGAGTTGCTTTAAAATGAGATCTATCACCTCCAGGGCTGTTTTAGGGTCAGTAGCGGCATAAACCGCTTCTGCTCCGGTGTCACAATATGAATTAACATAGGAGTAAACGTTGTAGGCCAGTCCCCGTTGCTCTCTGATTTGCTGAAATAAACGAGAACTGTTACCGCCGCCTAATATAACATTAAGTAATTCAGCGCTGTATCTATCCCGGTGATTTTGTGCCAAGCCTTTGGTGGCTATACATAAATGAATTTGCTCTAAGTCTCTATTATGACTTCGCAGCTGACGAGTAAACTGTGGAGCTGGCTGCTTGGCAGCAGGCTGCTTGGCAACTGTTCGAATTGCCGGTGTATACCAACGCTCCAGCAGTTCTAATAACTCAGCGTGCTTTATATTTCCGGTAGCTGAGATTATTATGTTGTCAGGTTGATAGTGCTGTCGGTAGAACTCTATTATTTGCGATTTGGAAAAACCGGCAACATTGTGGGCGGCGCCTATTATCGACCGCCCCAGTGGATGATCTGGCCATATTGCATCAGAGAGCAACACATGGATATAGTCATCCGGCGTATCTTCTATAGTTTTTATCTCCTCCAGAATTACCTGGCGTTCCACTTCTAATTCCTGAGGGTCAAATTTGAGCTGGAGCACAATATCAGATAATAGCTCCACAGCCAGCGCCAAATGCTCGTCTAATACCCGTGCGTAAAAACAAGTATTTTCATGACTGGTAGAAGCATCTACATTGCCACCGATTGAATCGATCAGTTGAGCAATTTCTACTGTGCTACGGTTATGGGTTCCTTTAAATAAAAGGTGTTCTATAAAATGGGAAATACCATTCTGGGCGGGAGTTTCATGGCGAGAACCTGTCATAACCCAGAACCCTATAGATGCCGATCTTACATGGGGGATCTCTTCTGTTATTACAATAGTGCCATTATCTAAAATGTGCTTGCGGTAAAAGCCATCCATAGATTTCCTGACCTGGTAAAAAAACTACCTGGAATGACCGATCATTTTAATAGATTAGAGATTATGCGTTATCATCTGCCTTAAGCAGCGCTTTACGGCTTAAGCGTATCTTACCCTGGGGGTCTACCTCGATCACCTTTACTTCAAACTCATCGCCTATCTTTAATTCATCTTCAACCGCCCGCACACGGTGGTTGGCAATTTGGGAGATATGCAGCAAGCCATCAGTGTTGGGTATAATTTCTACAAACGCTCCAAAGTCCATGATGCGTTTTACTTTGCCCATGTAAACTTTATTTATTTCAGGGTCTTCGGTAATGCTTTGAATTATGGCCACGGCCTTATTACCTGATTCCACGTCGGGGGAAGCAACGGTGATTTTACCGTCATCTTCAATGTTAATCTGAACCCCGGTTTGCTCAATGATGCCCTTGACCGTTTTGCCTCCCTGACCGATTACGTCGCGCACTTTTTCCGGTTTGATTTGAACGATAAAGATACGAGGGGCATAGGGAGATACGGCGTCCCTCGGCTCTTTTAGGCCTTCAGCCATTTTACCTAATATATGGAGTCTGCCTTCTTTAGCCTGTTCCAGGGCTTGTTGAATTATCTCCTTGGTGATGCCTTTAACTTTTATGTCCATTTGAATGGCGGTAACCCCGTTTTTGGTACCGGCAACTTTAAAATCCATATCACCACAGTGATCTTCTAAGCCCATAATATCGCTTAAGATGACAAAATTATCATCCTCGGTGATAAGCCCCATGGCAATACCGGCCACGGCATCTTTAATCGGCACCCCGGCATCCATAAGTGAAAGAGATGCGCCACATACACTGGCCATAGATGACGAACCATTGGATTCCAGAATATCAGACACGATGCGGATAGTATAAGGAAAATCATCCCCACTAGGCAGTACTGGTTCAATAGCCTTCTCAGCCAGACTTCCATGACCGATTTCCCGGCGCCCGGGAGTTCTCATGAATTTCACCTCGCCTACACTGAATGGGGGGAAATTGTAATGCAGCATAAACTTTTTAAAGTATTCTCCCGACAAATTGTCTATTCTTTGTTCATCGGATCTGGTCCCCAGGGTAGTGACCGCCAGCGCCTGGGTTTCCCCGCGAGTAAACAGGGCCGAGCCATGGGTACGGGGCAGTACGCCGGTTCTGGAGGAGATTGGGCGAATTTGATCGAAACTGCGCCCGTCAGAGCGTATGCCTTTATGTACGGTAACTTGACGAAACTGTGCCTTTTCTATCTTATACAACAACCCCTTAATCTGGGCTGCGAGCGCTTCGTCTTCTGCCGCAAATTGTGTGAGGAGCTGTTCCTTTAGCTCTCCCATTTTTTCCTGGCGGGACAGCTTTTCTGCAATTGTGAGAATTACGCTGATTTTTTCAGTAGCAGCCGCTCTAACTTGAGCCTCAATATCCGCAGTAAGCGGGCCGCTTTCTGTGACTACCACTTCCATGTTGTCTTTACCGCATAACTGCCGCAGCTCTTTTTGTAATTCTATGGTCTTGATTATTTTTTCATGGGCGAAGAACAAGGCTTCCAGCAATCGGGCTTCCGGTACTTCCTTGGCTTGCCCCTCTACCATAATGATAGCATCCTGGCTACCGGCCACCAATAGATTCAGCGGACTATCCTCTAATTGAGCTTTAGTGGGGTTGACTACAAGTTCACCGTTAACCTCTCCCACCCGTACGCCACCGATCGGCCCTATAAAAGGGATAGGCGATATAGTCAGCGCCGCAGAGGCGCCAATCAAGGCCAGCGTATCGGGGTCATTCTCTTGATCGGCCGATAATACCAGCGCAATTACTTGAGTTTCATTAGCGAAATTATCGGGAAACAATGGCCTTAAGGATCGATCAATCAGCCGGGAAGTCAGGGTTTCTTTTTCCCCGGGACGACCTTCGCGTTTAAAAAATCCGCCGGGAATTTTACCGGCGGCATAATGCTTTTCGATATAATCAACTGTTAGGGGTAAGAAATCTATCCCCTCTCTGACGGTTTTTGATACCACTGCGGTTACCAGTACTACTGTACCACCGCACTGGACTACTACGGCGCCATCTGCTTGCCTGGCCATCTCGCCACTACTTATACTAAGCTTGCGGCCATCAAGCTGTAAATCTAATTCATGTAACATAAAATAACTTCCTCTCTTAGCTGCTCATTGTTTATTGGCTGCTTCTGCTGTTAGACGGTACCGTTTACTTGCGGATGCCTAATCTCTTAATTAAATCTTGATACCTTTTGGAATCTTTGCTCTTGACATAGTCCAATAATCGGCGACGCTGTCCAACCAGTTTCAATAGTCCCCGTCGTGAGTGATGATCCTTGGCGTGCACCTTAAAGTGCTCAGTAAGGTAGTTGATGCGCTCGCTCAATAAGGCGATCTGTACCTCTGGGGAACCGGTGTCGTTATCATGCAAGCTGAAATTATCAATCAGAGTGCTCTTTGCTTCCTTAGTAAAGGACATAATACTTCTCCTGCCGTGACGGATTAAAGATTAATTTATACACATCATTTACAATATCACATGATATCATAATACAATACTTTTGTAAAGCCCGAAATACACTGAACGTAGCCAAAACTGTCCACGACTCAGCGAATTACAGTAATGGAATAATTTTAAATTGATCGCTGGGGTGGAGATTGCAGTGTAAAGGGCGTAACGACATGCTTTATAGGCATTAAATTCCTGCTGAACATTTAATTTTAGGTGACCTGTCCCCAATTAGAACAACGAAGTCTGGTCATATATAGTTACTTATTAATAATAAACCATACTCGCCTTTTTAAGCTCCCGGGTGGAGAAAAGCAAGCTATAGTCCTTAATACCGGTGGCTTGGGATATGCTGGCGGCTATCTGTTCACACTCGCGGCGGCTGGTAGCGTGAATCATCGTGTATAAGTTATAAGGCCAGGCAATAGATAGAGGGCGCTCATAGCAGTGGCTTACTTCCTGGTAAGACGCCATAATATTACCTGCCCGCTCCACCTCGGCCTCAGGCACCCGCCATACTCCCATACCGTTAGCGGTAAAACCAAGCCGCTGATGGGCCAGCATGGTTCCAAAACGGCGGATGACACCCTCCTTGACGTATTTGTCAACCAAGGCTAAAACTTCATCCTCGGTAGCGCCCACCCGCTGTGCAATCTCACGGAAAGGGTAGGAACATAGAGGTAAATCACCCTGTAGCTCCTTTATTATTTTTTGTTGCGTATCTAACATTTTATATTTGTTTGTAATTGTTCTACTTGGTCAAAGCACACGAACTCAGGGCCTACTATAAGCTTAAGACACTTGTTTTGTCAAGTTTTTTTGGGACATGACCAGGTACAGGTTCCTGGGACTTGTCACCTTTTGGCTGATTTTGCTAACGCTAAAAGCTGCAAACAGCTTTTAATACCAAGTTGCATTCAAAATGATACTAATTTCTCACTCGGGTAGGTTGGCCTTTAGGCCGACCAAAGAGCGGAGGGCTAAAGCCCGGGGGCTAAAGCCCGGGGGCTAAAGCCCTCCCTACCCATTTAGTATATGTTCGATTGCAACTTGGTATAAGTCATATGAATAATCCGGTTGGTGGCGATAATTGACACAGATAAGCCAGCCACATATAATAAAAGCTGATTAGCGGGAATAATTAAAATGATGTTTTATCAGCTCAACAATATATAAAGGAACATATATGAGCCAAGCATATGAAAAACTACTGCTGGAAGCCTACCGATTAATGCTGGCCGCCTTTGGCCCACTTAACTGGTGGCCGGGTGACAGCCCATGGGAGGTAATGGTGGGTGCTATACTTACCCAGAATACCGCCTGGAGCAATGTTGAGAAAGCGATCATCAACCTTAAAGTCCATGATATGCTGGATGTCTCAAAAATGGCCGCCACACCTATTGAGCAGCTGGCTCAATTAATCAGGCCCTCCGGTTATTATAAACAAAAAGCCAAAAAGCTAAAGGCATTGGTGAGCTTTTTCCAACGGGAATATGGCTGCGATATTGATAAAATGCGCAAAGAAGAACTGCCGGGTTTAAGGGATAAGCTGCTGGGGGTACATGGCATAGGGCCGGAGACTGCCGATAGTATTTTACTCTACGCTTTAGATAAACCGGTATTCGTGGTGGATGCTTATACCAAGCGCATATCCAGCCGTCATGGGATTATACCTGAAAGTTATAATTATTATCAAACTCAAGAGTTTTTTGAAATGCACATTGTCCCGGATGTGGCGCTCTATAATGAATACCATGCCCTGATAGTATATACCGGTAAGGAATTCTGCCGTCCCAAACCCAGATGTACAGGCTGTCCGTTGGAGCGGTTTAATGCAGAAGGAGGGGCAAAATGTACCTAACCCGAAAAATTCGGGCAGGCACAGCCTGTTTCTTCAGGACGTTGGCTCATAAACCTTATCTCACAAGAGGTCTGGCGAATCTAGTCTGAGTTTATGAATAGATCAGGTTAATAGGTGCTCTGCACGATGAAGACAAAATCCCACCAAAAGTGTGGTCACCTGCCTGCTCAAACCAAGGGTCAACCGGCCATCAGAGATTGAATCATTTACATAGCGCTGTAAAATATGTATTATAGGTTAATAGTCAGCCATTATTTATGAATAACCTGGGCTAGATGCAGGATCTAAAGTGATATCCAAAACAGGGACTGGTTTTGATGTAATTATAGTTACGGGTGAGTATTACGATGACCACCCGCTCTCCCCGGCAGGGGTCATCGCCAGGGTACTGGATGCCAAGGGATACAGTGTGGGCATCCTGGAAAAGCCGAAAACCAAGGCCGAATTTATCAGTCTGGGTCAGCCCGGGCTTTGTTTTTGTGTTACCTCAGGCTCCATTGACAGCCTGCTTAACAATTACACCCCACTGAAAAAGCCCAGGGCGGCTGATGCGCACAGCTTTGTAACGGACATGCCCGATCGGGCGGTTATTTTTTACTGCAACAAAATCAAGGAATATCATAAGCCAATCAAGATCGTTATCGGCGGCATAGAGGCCTCGTTGCGGAGGGTCGCTCACTATGATTACTGGGACAATGCCTTAAGGCGAAGCATTTTATTTGATTCCAGGGCGGACATCCTGGTTTATGGGAATGGCGAAAAGCAGATTCTGGAGATTGCCCAAAGGCTAAACGATCAGGCCGACTTAAATGGCATAGAGGGCACGTGCATAATCCGCAAAACCGCAGACCCCTCTTTTGAGCTGCTCCCCGCCTTTGAAGATGTGCTTCAGGACAAAGGGCTTTTCTGCCGGATGCAACTAGCCCTCTCCAATTTCAAAAACCTGGCGCAAAGGTGCGGCCCGCGTTATCTCTTGCAGTATAAATACCCGCGATGTACCCCTGAGGATCTGGATTGGGTCTATGCGCTTCCTTATTCCCGAAAATTGCACCCGCAATCCCTATTGAAGATGGCGCATTTTTCAGTGGTCACCCACCGGGGCTGTATTGGGAAGTGCAACTATTGCTCCCTGGCCTTGCATCAGGGCGAGCGGATCATCTCCAGAACTGAGGAAAGCATCCTGTCCGAGATAAAGAAGCTCACCAAGCACCCCGAATTTAAGGGCTATGTTGATGATCTGGGGGGCCCCAGCGCTAATATGTACGGCATGGATTGCGTCAAAAATTGCGGCCGGGACTGCCTGAAATGCCCGGCGCTGGATAGAAGCTGTAACCGGCTGATCAACCTCTTAAGCTGCGCCAGAAAGATCAGCGGCATAAAGAAGGTTTTTGTTAGAAGCGGAATCCGTTATGACCTGGCGCTGGGCAGCAGGAATTACCTGAAAAAGATCAGTGAGCACCACATCTCCGGCTGGCTGAAGATCGCCCCGGAACATTTCTAGGAGAAGGTCTTAAAACTCATGCATAAGGACAATTCCGGGTTTAATGATTTTTTGTCTCTGTTTAAATCCCTGAACAAAAACAATAAACAGTTCCTTAGATACTATTTTATGATCGGTCATCCCGGTGACGATCAAGATGAGGTTCTGCTCTTGAAAAAAAGGCTTTACAGTTTAAAAAATATTGAGCAATTCCAGGTTTTTACACCAACCCCCATGACCATCTCCACCTGTATGTACTGGACCGGATTGAACCCCTTCACTATGGAAAGTGTGGATGTGGTTCGGGATTATAAGACCAAGAAGAAATTAAAAAGGATGCTCTTGGGTGATATAAAATACAGAGCCTTAAGGGCGGGTGGAAAAACGCCCTAGGAGGCGGTCGGACTTTGGGGTTCGTTAGCTTAAGCAAGTGAGAAATATAGCCCATTGGGGATATGTCCCCGGGGACCCGTCCCCTTAACGAAAATGAACTCCTTGTACCCCGATCTATTCATAAATTCAGGCTGGGTTCGCAAGACACCCCTTGTGAGGTAAGGTTTATGAGCCAACGTCCAATAAAACTTTGTTTGCCCAAGGGCGGCAGGAACAGGAAACTGATAAATCTATATTCTTCAACTAAATATCTATTTGCCCATAACAAGACCCGAATTTTTCGGGTTAAGGAGTAGCGTTAAATGACTGCGGTATCGGAAAAAGGTAATTGGTCGTCTGGCGTATCGGTGGTTATTCCCGTCTTTAATGAGGAAGATAATCTTGAAGAGCTCGTAAGCCGCTGCCTGAAAATTTGCGACGGCACTGAAAAGCCATTTGAGATTATTCTGGTTGACGATGGCAGTACTGACCGATCGCCGGAAAAAATCATTGAAGCAGCCAGACTAAATAAAGGCAAGGTCATTGGAATTCTGTTAAACCGCAATTACGGCCAGCACAGTGCGCTTATGGCGGGATTTGCCGAGTCGCGAGGAGAAATAGTGGTAACGCTTGATGCTGATCTGCAAAACCCGCCTGAAGAAATTCCCGAACTATTGCACAAAATGGAAGAGGGGTTTGATGTAGTGGGCAGTGTCAGGACTAACAGAGCCGACTCGTTATTTAGGAAGGCTTCCTCATCCATGATCAATATTGCCGTCCGCAAATCCACCGGGGTAATGATGCACGACTACGGCTGTATGTTGCGGGCTTATCGCCGCCATATCGTGGAGGCCATGCTTAATTGCCGTGAGCGGATTACTTTTATCCCCATCCTGGCCAACACGTTTGCCGGTTCGGCGACGGAGGTTGAGGTAAGCCATGAAAAACGCTGTCACGGCGATTCAAAATACAGTTTATGGAAATTGATTAATCTTCAGTTCGACCTTTTAACCAGTATGACAACTTTTCCGCTGCGCCTGCTGAGTGTCCTGGGGGTAATAATATCGCTTCTGGGGATGGGGTTCGGCGTATTCCTGCTGCTAATGCGCTTGATTTATGGACCCCAATGGGCGGCGGAGGGTGTTTTTACCCTGTTTGCCATTCTTTTTATATTCATTGGCGCCCAATTTATAGGGATGGGATTGCTGGGCGAATATATCGGACGGATCCATCAGAATGTCAGGGGCAATCCCCGTTATTTTGTTGATCGGGTTGTCGGCAAAGGGATATGAAACAATTTAACGCATGAAGCTGAGGTAATTTTATGAGAACTGTTGTTTTAGCTTATCACAATATCGGCTGTGCGGGGATTGAAGCCCTGCTAAAAAACGGGTTTGAAATTGCCGCGGTTTTTACTCACCGGGATAATCCCCAGGAAAATATCTGGTTTCGCTCTGTGGCGGAGCTTGCCGCATTTCATAATATACCTGTTTTTGCTCCCGAAGACATAAATCATCCCTTATGGGTTAACAAGATACGTGAACTTAAGCCTGAGATACTGTTTTCTTTCTATTACCGTCAGATGCTCAAAAAATCTATCCTGGAAATTCCCCCGCTGGGCTGCCTCAATCTGCATGGCTCCCTGCTGCCTGAATACCGGGGGCGATGTCCTATCAACTGGGCAATTATAAACGGCGAAAAAGAGACCGGGGTGACTCTGCACTATATGACCCCCAAACCGGATGATGGAGATATTGTTTGCCGGAAAAAGATCAACATCTCAGATAATGACACCGCAAAATCACTTTATGATAAAACAACAATCTCCGCCGCCGACATGCTGAATGAGATCCTTCCGCTCATAAAGGCTGGTAATGCGCCGCGCCAACCTCAGGATCATTCTCAGGCTACCTACTTTGGCGGTCGCCGACCCTGCGACGGTGAGATAGATTGGAACAAAACCGCCGCCCACATCAGAAACCTGGTCAGGGGAGTAACCCTGCCTTATCCCGGCGCCTTCAGTTATGTGGGAAACAGGAAGTGTATCTTCTGGGCGGTTACAGAAACACCCCTGAGTGCTCCAGAATTAGCGCCGGGAACTATTGTTTCAACGAATCCCCTAATAATCACATCCGGCGAAAATGCAGTACAAATAGACTTTTGTCAGCCGGAAGATGGTATCTACATGAACGGCGCCCAGCTTGTAAAAGAACTCAATCTGGTACAGGGCATAACCTTTGGATCATCCGCTGACAGCCGGATGGAGGCATACAGAAAAAAGACCGTTCTCATCTTAGGGGTTGACGGCTTTATCGGTAACGCTCTAAGCGAACGTTTACTGGAGAGTGGAAAATATGAAGTGCACGGTATGGACTTACGCTCAAGCTCTATTGAGAGACTACTGAACAGGCCGGGATTCCACTTCGACCAGGGGGACATTTCAATTCATCGCGAGTGGATCGAATACCATATCAAGAAGTGCGATATAGTGGTTCCCTTGGTGGCTATTGCTACCCCAATTGAATATACCCGGAATCCTATCGGAGTATTCGAACTGGATTTTGAAGAGAACCTGAAAATTACCCGGTATTGCGTAAAGAACAAGAAGCGGATTGTTTTCCCATCCACCTCCGAGGTATATGGAATGTGCGATGAGGATGCGTTCGACGAAGATAACTCCAAGCTGGTGCTGGGGCCTATACGAATGCAGCGTTGGATATATTCCTGTTCTAAGCAGCTCTTAGACAGACTGATCTGGGCTTACGGGCAGAAAGAAGGCCTCCGGTTTACATTGTTTCGACCGTTTAACTGGATCGGCCCGCGGCTTGACAGCCTGAATTCGGCTCGTATCGGCAGTTCAAGAGCCATCACCCAACTTATTCTAAATCTGGTGGAAGGCAGCCCCATTCAACTAATCGACGGCGGGCAGCATAAGCGTTGCTTTACTGATATTGCAGACGGCGTGGAGTGCTTATACCGCATTATAGAAAACAAGGACGGATGCTGCGATGGCCGGATTATCAATATTGGGAATCCCGATAATGAGTTTAGTATAAAGGATCTGGCTGAAATGTTGCTGGAAAAGTTTGAGAAACATCCCCTGCGTTCAAAATTCCCGCCATTTGCGGGATTCCGCGAAGTGGAGAGTAAATCCTATTACGGTTCCGGCTATCAAGACGTACAACACCGGAAGCCGAGCATTCGGAACGCACGGAGATTTCTTAAATGGACTCCCACGGTAGGTCTTGCCCAGTCTGTGGAGAAAACCCTTGATTTTTTCCTGCGGGAGGCCATTAACCCCGCTGAGTTGAACATAGCATGTTCGGACAGAACCTGAGATGAGCTTGTCTCCCGCATCCATAAGCGCCTCACCCCGCGTGGCTGAAGATTATGCTGCGAACCCCAAAGTTCGACAGGCTCCTAAGGATATGTCATGCTGCTCGGCCTGAGAATTGATGTCGATACCCTCAGAGGAACACGTTGCGGGGTTCCCAACCTTTGCCGGCTGCTGGATGAGTATTCCATAAAAGCGTCCTTTTTTTTCTCTGTCGGCCCGGATAATATGGGACGGCACCTGTGGCGGCTGATGCGGCCTGATTTTCTGTTTAAAATGCTCAGGACGAATGCCCCCAATCTCTACGGCTGGGATATTCTGTTAAGGGGGACGTTATGGCCCGGCCCGGTGATCGGCAAGAAAACGGCAGATATTATCCGCTCAACCTCAGAGGCTGGTCATGAAATCGGACTTCATACATGGGATCACCATGCGTGGCAGGCGCATATTAATGAAATGAGCCGGGAAGATATACAGCGTTCATTGAAACAAGGATTTGATCTGCTGGAGCGGATTACCGGCAAGCCGCCGGTTTGTTCGGCGGTACCGGGGTGGAAATGCAATAACCTGGCGCTTGAGGAAAAAGACCGCTTCCCCTTTGTGTATAACAGCGATTGCCGCGGAGAAAATATCTTCTTCCCCATGATCGGCGGCTGTCGGCTATCACAGCCCCAGATTCCGGTTACCCTGCCGACTTATGATGAGCTGATTGGCCGAAACGGAATTTCAGATAAAAATTATAATGAGTCTATCATGTCCCGGCTGGATCCTGACGGTCTGAATGTACTCACCATCCACGCCGAGGTGGAGGGGATAAGCCGTTTTCCCCTGTTTGAGAATTTTGTGAAGTTGGCCCGAGACAAAGGTGTTTCTTTTGCCCCCTTGGGTAATTTACTAAAAACATCTCCGCCCGCCATACAAGCCGCTGTTATAGAAGGGGAAGTCCCCGGGCGGGAAGGGTACTGTTCCTGCCAGGCTGGCATTTCGGCGTGAGGGAAAAAACATAAAAATGAAGAAAACATACATGGCGCTAATCGGGATTTTTATGCTGCTTTATGTAATCCCGCTCGGCGTAAGACCGGTTATAATTCCTGATGAGGTACGCTATGCTGAGATTCCAAGAGAGATGATTGCCTCTGGGAATTGGGCTGTGCCTCGGCTGAATGGATTACGCTATTTTGAAAAACCGGTGATGGGGTACTGGCTCAATGCGTTATCTATGATTCTGTTCGGGGAAAACGCATTTGCCATGCGCTTCCCATCCGCTATGGCGGTGGGATTATCTGCACTTATGATCTTCTTAATGCTGAGAAAATTCTCTAATGTCAGCTTATCCGGAATATTTGCGGCAGCGATCTTCATCACCTGTCCGCTGGTATACGGCATAGGCACTTTCAGTGTGTTGGATAGCCTGCTGTCACTGTTTGTGACCGGCTCTATGGTGACCTTCTTTTGGTCATATATGGCACAAGACAATAGCAAAAAGTTGGTGTTTCAGTTCTTGTGCGGTATTTTCTGCGGCCTGGCGTTTCTTACCAAGGGGTTTTTAGCTTTCGTAGTACCGCTTTTGGCTATACTGCCATTCCTGTTATGGGAGCGGCGGTTGAAGGATGTATTATCTTTAAGCTGGCTTATAATTATTACCGCCGTTATAGTTTCTGTGCCCTGGGCTGTTATAGTACACTTGAGTGAGCCGGATTTCTGGCACTACTTCTTCTGGATAGAACACGTCAAACGCTTTATGGCCGACAATGCCCAGCATGCGGCCCCTTTTTGGTACTTTGTCCCTGTACTGGCCGGGGGGGCGCTGCCGTGGATTATTTTTTCCCCGGCGGTAATCCCGGAAATAAAAGTCCGTTTAAAATATCCCCTGATTCGCTTTGCCCTGTGCTGGTTTGTGTTTCCTTTTCTTTTCTTCTCCGTCTCTTCCGGTAAGGTCGGAACTTCTCTATTGCCCTGCTTTCCGCCGCTGGCTATGCTCATAAGCATTGGTCTGCTAAAATACATGGAAGGGGAAAAAAGACGGGTTTTTACCAGGGGCGTGTATTTTATGGTCGGCCTGATGGCCACCCTGGCGTTAGCGCTATTGATAATCCAGGTTACGGATTTTATAGGTATAAAGGCTTATGCAGCGGGAGAAACCTGGAAATGGATTATTGGAGCTGCCGGACTGGCGGTATGGGCGCTGCTCCTGATAGGCGCCTCCAAAACAGCGGACTTTAAAAAGCAACTGGCGCTTTATTGTGCAGCTCCGGTACTTTTCATGCTCTGCGGACATTTTATTTTACCTGATCAGGTTAAGGAGAGAAAATCTCCCGCAGAGCTACTGCTTAGATATGCCGATCAAATCCTGCCGGAAACTGTCCTGGTAACAAACGACTTAGCTCGCGCCGTCTGCTGGTTCTACAAGCGGGATGACGTTTACCTGCTTGACAAAAAGGGTGAACTAAAATATGGATTGAGCTATGCGGATGCCGGACAGCGGCTGTTAAATATCGACCAATTTAAAAAGATGATTGCAGAACGCGGCGGACAGAAGGAGGTATTCTTCATAACCGAGACCAAGAGATATGCCCGCTACAAGGAATCACTTCCCAAGCCACTTGCTGAAGATATTTGGGGGCAGTTTGTTATCGCCCGCTTCTAACCCGAATAATCCGGGCAGTCACAGCCTGTTTCTTCAGCCCGAAAAATTCGGGTTTTGTTATGGGCGAATCGACATTTAGTTGAAAATTATAAAGTTATCAGCTTCCTGTTCAGCCGCCTCGGGCAAACATAGCTTTATTGGACGTTGGCTAATGAACCTTATCTCACGGGGGGTCTTGCAAACCCAGTCTGAATTTATGAATAGGTCGACGTTAACGAGTGTCAAATTGGCAAATGCTTTTTAACCGGAGAGAACTTATATCATTTTCTCTTTGAAATGGCACAGGCACTTACTGGTAGCCGCAAGCTTCAGCTTGCGTACCAAGCGCAGGCTGAAGCCTGCGACTACCATATTTGTGTATTTACAACTGGAAAATTATATTACTCCTTTTTTTCTTGGCGGTTTTTCAACAGCTCATCCAGCTCATCCAGCATATCGGGGTTTATCTTCTCCAACGAATTGATAAAGTAGGACATTGATGAGTCAGTAACATCAGGCAGTATGGAGTCAAAAACTTTTTTTATCATGGACTGTATTATATTCTCCTTGGATTGGGCCGGGGTGTAGAGAAAGGTTTTGCCTTCATTATTGCGTTCTAAAAGACCTTTTTTCCACAAGCGATCCATGGTGGTCATGATGGTAGTGTAAGCTATCTCCCGGTTAGCAGATAACTCCCTAAGAACATCCCTCACGGCTACATTTTTTTTATCCCATAGATAATCCATTATTATAAATTCCAGCTCTCCCAATACCATCTTTAACCCAGACCGGTCAAGTCGCATGTCGGAAAAGCTGAATTTCTTTTCTTTTGCCATGTTGGTATCCTGGAAAATGTTTGAGCAATATCTACTCTATATAGTAGATCAAATTAAAAAATTATTAATCCCGCAATAAAAAGGCCACCAAGAACCTCTAATCTTCTGATTGGGTATTAGCCTCCATGTCCTAAGTTTAATAAATTTGAATAAGATTTTCAAGGTAAATGATAATTTTGTATCTATCTTTGTCCCGAATAATTCGGGCATTGTTAACAGCAAAACCATATCTGCCTGATAATATTAACTTTACCAGCTTCCACACAATAATTTTCAGGCAAGCAAAGTTATCATGGACGTTGGCTTTAGATCCAATACAAAAGGGAATCTGGCAAACCCAGCCTAAATTTATAATTTTCAACTAAATGTAGATTTGCCCAGGACAATACCCGAATTTTTCGGGTTAAAAATATTTTTTAAATAATTTCAAAATACTATTGACAGTAGTAGATGAGATATGTATACTTAGATTGACCCTAAACAAATGGATTAAACATGAAGAAAAAACTTGTTTTTCAACTAAAAATATTACGCCCCGCTGAAAAAGGCATCAAAAAAGCCCTCTATGACTTGGAGGCAGACATAATGGAGATTCTCTGGTCTTTAGGGCTAGGGGAATTTACGGTAAGGGATGTGTTAAGCCAGCTTGAGAAAAAGAGGAACATTGCCTATACCACGGTAATGACTACTATTGACCGTCTATGGCACAAGGGGTTGCTTGATAGATATAAAGAGGGGAAAACATACCTTTACTCTGTTAAGGTTACTAAGGAGAAGTTCCTGCGGTGTGTCACTGATCAGATTATCTCCAGTATACCGTCAGGGTTCAATGAGCCGTTGTTTTCTTATTTCGTACATATTATAAACCAATCGGATGTTGAGCATCTGGATAAGTTGGAAAAACTCTTAGATAGCAGAAGACAACAGATAGGCAACTGATATGGTCATTCCCATTAGATTCTTCTTTTTATTAATTACTATATTTACCATAAACTCCCTATGGGCATTGGTGGTCCAGGCAGTATTTCCCTGGGTATTCAAGAGGGTTCGCCCGTGTAATCTGGAGAAAATATATTTTTGGTTTTTGATGCTACCTCCCATTTTTTTGTTAAGTTGCCTGGTCATCTGTGGGCTTGCTGAAAACCATTGGCAGCAGTTTTTCGCTGGTAATAATGTATCTACTTACTGTACTGAGTTTTTACACTGCGATTTGGGGTTGAATAAAATCAATTATGAATATCTGATTTATTGTATCATTGGCTTAAGTCTTGCGGGGTTATTCATTGCCAACTTGCTTAAGTGTTTTTTCAATAATAATAACTATCAATCAATTCCCTTAAGTAGTTTGCCTGAAGATAAGGCGAGTCAACTAACCAACATCATTCAGAAAGTAGAAGAGAAAATATGTGCCTGTCTTCCTCCGCTGGAGGTGATCACCTCTCATGTCAACCTGGCATTTGTCAAGGGAATGCTTTATCATCGTATCCTTATCTCCCTCAATCTGATATCCGAGCTTTCACCTGATGAGTTGGAGAACTTACTGATGCATGAGTGGGAGCACTGCCGAAAAAGGGACAACCTAAAAAACTTTACCCTCATGATGACTCAGTCCCTCAATTTCTGGCCTAACTTGCGAAAAAAACTCCTTCAGACCTATACCTGTCTGCGGGAGATTGCCTGTGATGAGGCAACCATGTTGGTTTCCCGACAGCCGTTGGAGATTGCCCATTCAATTATCAAGGTAAGCAAACTGGCTGTCAAAGGCACTCCACAGGTTGAGGGCTTTGCTTCGGCTTTTGTATCCCCGGTGGATGCAGATTGGCAAATCTCAGCCAGGGTGCACAATCTGATCCATCACGTTGATGCATCACAAAGAGAGGTTTATTACTTTGAGAAGCTATCTCGCAAGTATAAGCTGATCAGGATGCTGGAATGGGGCGGTCTTATAGCCATAATGGTTGTAGCCTTTAACACGAGTTGTCTGGAGGATTATCTGATTAAGGTCCATTGCTTGATGGATAAAGTGATCCATCTATTAATAGTATAATTTTTTTGGCTTTAAATACTATCGGCGATAGTAGAAAGGAGTTAATATGGATAAGGTATTGCACAAACAAATTAAAAGAAAGAGGGAGCTGGTACATGTTTCTCTTACTGATGATACTGAAATCAAGGGGGATGTACATTTAGTTCCAGATTACCGTTTGATTGATTTACTAAATAGCGGGATGTCCAATAAGTCCTTTATTGCAGTGACTGACGCTTGTGTCAAGTTGCCCCACGGGGAGAGAATATCTCTGCCATTTGTGGTGATCAATATAAACATTATCCGGTTATGTTTTCCGATTCCAGATTCTAACCTATAAATTAAAGGAGGAAAAGCAATGAAGAGAATGAATTGCATGGCAGTTATTATTTCTTTGATGGTGGTGGCTTGTGCTTCTTCTGTTTTGGCGAACAGAGGTGTCCAATCCCAGCTTAAGATAGAAAAGTTGGACCGGGCACCGCTAAAACTCCTGGACGCCAGATACAGTGTTGAGGATGGTAAGCTGGTCATTAAGGGTAAAGTAAAGAATACGCGTTCCAGGGTTATGCCCGGTATCTTTGTGGTGGCCAGATTCTATGATTCAGCGGGCAAGCTGATTGATACAAAGAAGAAACACACCATAGGCAGTATTCATAAGCTTAAAGGTAACCGGCAGTCTAAATACACCATCAAGGTTGACTATAGCCCCCAAATCGTACTCTGCCAGTTGGAGGTGGACTGGCGTCGTGGGGAGTAATTTTCCACAACCTAACAACTTATCTCAGGAATTACAACAAGGGCAGAGTTATTACCTGCCCTTGTTTCATATTCAAACAGGCTAATAAAAGGAGTATGCAATATATGCAGAAAACTTTGCTCACCTTATGTCTGGTGCTGGTAATACCAGCTAGCCTACTGGCCCGGACTTCGCCTGGGAAAGAGCTATCGCTACCGGAGGTACTGGAGCTGGTACTAAAGCGGAACCCCCGGCTAGCCATCTTTGATTACGAGTTGCGGGCAGCCGATGCCAGAAAACTACAGGCCGGTTTATGGCCCAATCCATCCCTTAGTTTGGAATCTGAGGAATTCTCTGGAGACAGGTCGGGGTTTTCGGACTCCGAGAATACCATCCAGCTAAACCAGCCCATTGTGCTGGGAGGAAAGATAAAGCTGAACCGGGAGATTGCCGAGCAGGAGCGGGACGTTATTCAATGGGAATATGAAACCGATAAACAAGAGGTACTTACTGACGCCAAGAAAGCTTTTTATAAGGTGCTGAAAGCTCAAGAGAAACTAAAGCTGGCTCAAAAAACCGCTGATATTGCCCAAAGTTTACTCCGGGTAGCCAAAGACAAACTTCAGGCCGGGGCCGTACCTCCCCTGGAGGTAATAAAAGCCCAAGTGGAGGCTTCCCGCAGCCAAATTGCCCTGCTGTCGGCAAGCAAGGAACTGGAGGTAGAGCGGAAGGTGCTGGCCAGTTTATGGGGAGCTGAAACTGCGGATTTCGGGAGCTGCCAGGGGGAGCTGGAGCTAGAATTTAGTCTTCCTTCTCTAGATGAGCTAAAGCAGCTGATAACCAAAAATCATCCCCTGTTTAAGGGCTTGGAAACTTCCAAGACAAAAAGAGATATGGAACTATCCCGGGCTCGGGCAGAATGGATTCCAGACATAGAACTGGGATTTGGGGCAAGACACCTCGAGAGGGAAGATGCTAATACCTTTGTAGCTGGAATTTCAATCCCCTTGCCCTTGTTTAACCGGAATCAGGGAGGAGTGCAGGAAGCGCTTATTAACCTGGACAAAGTGGATCAGGAAAAGCTCTCTATAGAAAACCGACTGATGCGTCAATTAAACGAAATTTACCCCTCACTGGAATCATTACAACAGCAAGTTGATACCTTCCAGCAGACAATCTTGCCTAATGCCAAAGAAGCGCTAGACATTGCTACAGAAGGCTATAAGCTGGGGAAATTTGACTATCTGAATGTACTGGATGCTCAACAAACTCTGGCTCAGGTTAGGGAGGAGTATATCCAGCAGCTTACCCAACTGCGATTGGTGATAGCTGAGTTAGAAGGTTTGACAATCCAATCGCTGATCGAGGATTAAGGAGGAACTGCAGTGAAGAGGAAAAGTTGGCTAATTATTATAATTGTATCGCTAATCTTGCTCTTAGTAGGTGGGGGCATAATATTGGCTGGTCTTAGAGCTGATTACGTAACCGCCAGTACCCAGAACAAATCACCTGAAAGTAATGGGCATGAAGAACATGAGGAAGAACATGAGGAAGAACACGGTACGATACCGGCGGCGGCCATCAAATCGGCTGGAATCAGAACCGGCAGGGCAGAAGCAGGCAGGATTGCCATAACCCTTAGCTTGCCGGGAGAAGTGTCTATAAACGCTGATCGCATGGCCCACATCGTCCCCCGAGTACCAGGGATCGTCCGCCAGGTGCAAAAAAACCTGGGTGATTTGGTGAAGGGTGGCGAGGTTATAGCGGTACTGGAAAGCCCGCAACTGGGGCAAGCCAAGATTGACTACCTCTCGGCCAAGCAGACTTTTGATATTGCCAAGGTTGATCTTGAGTGGGAGCAGATTATTCACCAGAACACCAAACGCCTGCTGGAGCTGCTGAAACAGAAGCCAGAGATAGCGAATATCCAGAGCGAACTCGACGGGGCCCAAGTCGGTGAGAACAAGGCCCGGCTGCTCTCAGGCTATGCTTTGTTGCAACTGGCCAAGGCCAACTTCGACCGGGAGCGTGAACTGTGGGACAAGAAAATCTCCAGCGAAGCGAACTTCCTGACTGCCCGCAAGGAATACGAGAGCGCCCTGGCCGAGTATACTTCCATCTATGAAGAAATCTCCTTTCGTTACCGTACCAAACTATTGCAAGCCCAGCGGGCTCATCGGGTGTCCGAGTCAGCCCTGCTGAATGCCGAGCGTCGGCTCCATATTCTGGGGCTGACCGACGAGGATGTAGCCGCCCTGCCTGAGGGCAGGGAGCATGATGTTCAGGTAGCCATCTACGAGATGCGGGCCCCGTTTGACGGCACAGTAGTGGAAAAGCACATCGCTTTAGGGGAGTTTCTGCGAGAGGATGACGACCCCTTTGTAGTGGCTGATCTGACTTCAGTTTGGGTGAATATCACGGTTTATGCTAAGGATTTGCCTCTGGTGCATACCGGCCAACAGGTCTCCATCCGCGCCGATGGAATCGCTGAGGAAGCCAACGGTACAATCACTTATCTGGGGCCTGTGGTTGGGGAAAACACCCGCACCGCTCTAGCTAGAGTTGTGCTGCCCAATTCTGACGGCCATTGGCGGCCCGGCTTGTTTGTAACTGCCTCCATTGCTGTCAAGGAAGAGGAAGTTCCAGTGGCGGTTCCCACCAGCGCTTTGCAAACATTAGAGGATAAAACAGTAGTTTTCGTCAAAGAAAACGGGGTTTTTGAGCTTCGAACAGTTACTGTGGGACGCGGCAACAGTAAGTTGACTGAAATCACCGGCGGGTTGCAACCGGGCGAGCACTATGTTACTGAAGGGGCATTTACCCTGAAGGCCCAATTGATGAAAGAATCTTTTGGTGAAGGACACGCACACTAAAAGGACCCTAAAATATGATCTCTCAAAGTATTCGTTTTGCTCTTAAAGGTCGCCTGATGATGATAGTCATGGGCATATTGGTAATGGCAGCGGGTTATTACAGCTATCTCAAACTGCCGGTAGATGCTTTCCCTGATGTG
>JAJRUU010000092.1 GCA_024277605.1 bacterium | reverse complement strand
TCCCAAACTGTAGTAAAAAGTTACATGATAGCTCACTTTGAGAAACCTGCGGCCCGCCAATGGCTATTTTGATGCTTGGTTTTTGCTCCAGAAGCAGCAAAGCCAGAAGCACCGTAAAATAAAAATTAGAGCGATACAGGCTAAAGCACACCAGATCATACTTTATGAGCTTGCGGCTACAGGTAAGCGCCAAGATATTGTAATAATGGATGCGGGAGAAAAAAACTTGGGGAGAAAGGCCAAAATCAAGCGTATATTCTAAGAAAAACTTTTTATATATATCCTTGTCTATTAGTTTTTTATGCAGCTTCCCCTGCCGATGCCACTGCACTAAGCTGGTCAGCAGCGGCAGATCCAGCATCTCATCCACATAGAGCTTATCGGAAGTCAACGCCAGCGGCTCATAAACACAATCCCGGCTCTGGATATTTAAATCCAGAATATCGGCCTGGATGTTCCTTTGGGCGAGATATGCACTCAAAGCAGCTAACCCCAGATGCGGCAGCGGCTGCCTGTCGGCATAAGAAGGCGCGAGGGCTAAGACTATTTTCATGATTTCATTTAACCCAACCTCGATGCTTTCGTAAAAAGTCCTACATGTCACCCCAAGCGAAGTTAAAGGTCTCGTATTATATTTAAGAAAATAGATTCTTCACTTCGCTCAGAATGACAAATTGACGGTTTTCAGACTTTTTACGACTCCATCATCATTTATTATATTCAAATTAATTCTTTAACCGCAGAGGACACAGGGGCGGGGCGGGGCGGGCCAGCCCGCTTCACAGAGAAAAATGAAAACCAAGTTTATTTATTCTTTTAAGATTTCCTCTGCGTTCCTCCGTGTCCTCTGCGGTAAAAAATGAAAATTCCTATACTATCAAGCAATCAATATGCTTTATTCACCCAGATGCCTGATAATCCCATATTTTCTTAAGACTACCAGATCGGCTTTCCTGGCGGGCTGGTCTTCCTGGGTGCTATAATATACATCCATAACTTCCATGAATTCCGAGGTGTAATCCTTTAATATGCAGGGATATTCAATTACTTTATCCCCTTTGTTCATCTCCAGCACTACCCTTTTGCCGATATGCCGCTCAAGTAACGGCTCAAATGAGGTACCCACCGCCCCTACCAGCTCTTGTTTCATCTGTGATATGTGTTTATCTTGAGTAGTAAGTATAGCTCCGGCGCCGCTTGTTTTTTTAGCCTGCCCGATTAACAGATTCGCCACCTCCAACACCGAATCCCTCACCGTATTAAACAAGTTGCGGGTTTTCCTTCAAAATATTCTCGATTCTGTCGGATGATAGGATTTTTCTAATTCCCTATCCCTATCTATTTTAGCCTGCTCATGCAGTTCATCATGGTAGCGGATTACGGCCTGAATTTTAGGGTACTCGTTTTTGTATAGAATATAGCTGGTCTCATCATGCCCGCTTTTGTCCTTATACGTGGTTTTATACATCAATTCCCAACCCGTATTTTCTACCCGCAGCTTACCCCAGATTGTCTTACCGCCTACATCTTCCAGGGTCACTGAATCATCAGAAAAACTCCGTAAGCATCTATCCTTATTCCTGCCCCTGATAAAGGCCGCCACAATGGTGGCTATAACAATAAAAATTATGGTTATCGCAAATGTATCCGGCATAATCACTCCCTGGGGACATAAGTCCGGGGCTTGCCCCCTCGGGGTTTGCCCCCTCGGGGCTTGGCCCCCTAGTTATTTTTATGTTTTTCATCCAATTCCGGGAAAAGCTTTTTAGCTTGATCAGGGAACAACAGCGCTAATTTTTGCTGTAAATCCTTGCTTATACGCTCGCCTTCCAATAATTTTGCCGTGGTGTCGGTTATAGCGGCTGTTTTATCCTGTAATGTTTTCTCATAAAACATAAGCAGATTCAGGAGCAGCAAATTATTAGTATTCTCAAAGGTGCTTTTGGTAAACTTAAACAAAAGCAGGGAGATCACCACATAGGAAACCGTCGTTAAAGCAATGATGACAATGAAGAAAATCATCAGCGTCTGATTTAGATTAAGCGCCACCTTTTTGGCCAAGAAAGAAACTATCAAGAATGCTGCGATACCCAAAGCAACTATTACCGCAATCAAAACGGTTATAAACTGATTCCGTTTAAGGCCGCTTCTTTCCGCTAGATTGGCAAACCATTTTACCAGATTTACTATAATGTCTTTTATGAACTTAAACATCATTGCGTTTTCCTCCCTATCGCTAGTATGCCCTATATTAACATTAATAGGATAAAATACACAAGGACACTTAACCCGAAAAATTTGGGCAGGCACAGCCTGTTTCTTTTACCCGATCTATTCATAAATTCAGCCTAGGTTTGCAAGACATCCCTTGCGAACCTAGTGTAGAAAATCCTATGGCCGATAAAAATAAGAGCAGGGTATTTATTCCACATAATAATTTTGTTATACTAACTCCCGAACCCAATCTATTCATAAACTCAGACTAGAGTGTCATGTCATCCATGTAACGTATGATTGTCATTCCCGCGAAGGAGGGAATCCACAAGCTTTGGATGCCGGATCAAGTCCGGCATGACAGACTTGACATGACACTAGATTCGCCAGACACCCCTTGTGAGATAAGGTTTATGAGCTAACGCCCAATAAAACTTTATTTGCCCGAGGCGGCAGGAGCAGGAAGCGGATAAATCTCAGCGGTGTCCGCTCCAAGTTTTTGCACACCGTAAAAGTCAATAATTGCGGTAAGTTTCTAACACAAGATTCCTTGTTTTTCCTCTCCCTTGAGGGAGAGGATCAAGGTGAGGGGGATTTTAAAACCGGATTTTCCCCTCACTCTAACTCTCTCCCCAGAGGGGAGAGAGAACTAAAAGACATTTTGCCGCTGGTGCAAAAACTTGGAGCGGACACTACTGGATAAATCTATGTTTTTCAAGTAAATGTCGATTTCCCCATAACAAGACCCGAATTTTTCGGGCGAACAGGAAATTAAGCGGAGGGGTATATGCCTGACGGTTCACCGAATATAGATGAGCTTTATAAGCTGAGCTATAGCAGCTTTAAGGCTGGCGAGTGGAATCGAGCACTAGAAGAGTTGACGCTTTGTCTAAGGCAAAACCCTTTAAAGCGCAAATACAGCAAGCTCTACTCCCGGATTGCTACCCAGCTTATTGCACAACATTATCGGGAAATAGCTGAAACACTATATTTACAAGGTCGCTTTAACGAGGCAATAAACAACTACCAACGGGCAATAGGCTTAAAAATTTATCCCCGGCACTTCCGGCATTTGATTCGACAAACCAGACAGTTTCAGCAGTGGATTATGGATATATATCAACGGGCAAACGAACTGCTTGTTCAGGAAAAGCTGACCAAAGCTAAGCGCAAAGTGCAGGAGCTGTTAGAACATACTCCCCAGTGGCTGGAACCCCAGTATCTATTGGCTAAAATAGAGCGGTTGGAGCAAGCCCATGAGTTATATCACCAAGCCAACAGTCTCTATAAAGACGGCAAGTATGAGGATGCCCGCTGGCTGTTGGAACAATGCCTGGAATTGGACAAAGAATACGCTGACCCCCAACTTTTGCTATATCGAGTAAGGGAGAAATTGGAACAACAATATTATCAAGATCAAGATCAGGGCATTGCTCAATATGTTGATCAAAACATTGATGAAGCGTCTGCGCCTGCGCCTGCTGCCGCTGCGGAAAAAGATCATGGACTGGCGCTTGGGGAAAGCGTGCTTTTATTGGAAGAGGGAGCAGAGGTACTACATGTAAACGACAAATTGACTAAAAAAACCGGATAATAAAAAGGGTTAGTCGAAAGGAGAATAATGGAAACTTTTGATGCAGTAAGTCCCCTGGATTATCGATATTATGGGGAAAACAAAGAGCTATTTGAGCAATTAAAACCCTTCGTCTCAGAGGGAAGCTATATTACATATTTACTAAAGGTGGAAGCCGCCCTGGTTCAGGCCATGGCCAATAAAGGCATCTGCTCCCCGCAGATAGCCAAAGAGGTAGCACAAGCCTATAATCAGGTAACCACAGCCGAGGTGTACCGCGAAGAGCAGCGCATTCAACATAATATCAGGGCATTGGTGAACTGTCTAAAGGCCAAAATAAGCCCACAGGCCATGCCCTACATTCATCTCTTCGCCACCTCAGCCGACATTATGGATACCGCAAGCGCACTGCGGTTTAAGGAGTTGACCCATGAGGCCGTCATCCCCCATTTAAACAAACTCGAACGTATACTGATAAAGCTAACCCGCCAGGGCAAAGACATCATCCAAATGGGACGCACGCATGGACAGCATGCAGTACCGATCACCTTCGGCTTTGGCATGGCTGAATATGTCAGCCGCTTGGGAAACCGTATAGAGGCTATCAGGCTTGCCGCCGACAACCTGCGGGGACAATTATCGGGGGCGGTGGGCGCATATAATTCTCTTGCCCTTGTGGGCCAGGAGCTTAATATTGATCCCGATGAATTTGAACGAGAATTTTTAGGCCTCCTGGGGCTTAAACCAGCCACCCACTCAACCCAAATCTGCGAACCCGAATATGTAGCCGATCTGGCGTACGCAGCAACCTCCTGCTTTTCGGTATTGGCTAATCTGGCCGATGATATGCGGCATCTACAGCGTTCCGAGATCCAGGAAATTGTGGAGCAACCGGATAAAGACCGGGTTGGTTCGTCTACTATGCCGCATAAGGTGAACCCCAAGGATTTTGAAAACGTAAAAAGCCTGTGGAAAGCCTTCATGCCCCGCATGAACACCGTATTTATGGATCAGCTCTCAGAGCACCAACGGGACCTCACCAATTCCGCCTCCAGCCGTTTCACCATGGAGCTTATTGTGGGCTTAGTCTGCGCTACCCAGCGCCTGGCCTCAGTAATGTCCAAGATAAGCATAAATGAAGCGGCTATCAGCCATAATGTAGACATGAGCAAACACCAGTGCGTGGCAGAGGCTCTGTATACCCTGCTGGCTGTTTATGGGCACCCCGATGCACATGAATGCATTCGCAAGCTGGCACAACGCTGCCGTGAGAAAGGGATGCAGCTCAATGAGCAAATGTGGAAAGAAGCTGAAATAAAACCCTATCTGGATAAGTTTAGTGCACAGCAGAAAGAAGTATTATTGCACCCGGAAAAATATGCAGGCACTTCTTCCCGCAAGGCGGAATCGGTATGCAACTTTTGGGAAAACCGCTTATTTGATAAGCCAGCCAGGGACCCCCGTGCTGAATTCATTAAAATAAAACCGCTATTTTAGCCGAAAATTTGGTTGACGGAAGATTATCTGTCTGCTAAGCTAAGCTGATTATTAAATTTTACTTTTATAACACCATTAGCTGGAGGTGATATGCGTTGCCCTTTTTGTGAGAATGATCATGATAAAGTATTGGATTCTCGCGAGCGTAAGGATGGCTCCATTATCCGCCGCCGCCGACAATGTCTGTCTTGTATGAAACGTTTTACCACCTACGAACGAATAGAAGACATTCCGGCCATGGTCGTTAAAAAGGATAACAGCCGTGTGCAGTTCGACAGGCACAAAATTTTAGACGGATTGCTCAAGGCGTGCAGCAAAAGACCGATCAGCACTATTATACTGGAAGAGTTAGTAGATGAAATCGAGCAGATGGCATATGAGCGCCCAGGCCGGGAAATATCAAGTACCGATATAGGTGAATATGTCATCGGAAAGCTGTATGAGTTGGATGATGTGGCTTATGTGCGCTTTGCCTCGGTATACCGACATTTCAAAGATATAAATCAATTTATGGATGAGCTAAAAGATCTCTTAAGTCAGAAACCGGAAGAAATTAAACCCTAGCCCGATCTATTCATAAATTCAGACTGGGTTTGCAAGACACCCCTTGTGAGATAAGGTTTATGAGCCAACGTCCAATAAAACTTTGTTTGCCCGAGGCGGTTGATCAGGCAGCTGATAAATTTATGTTTTTCAGCTAAATCTCGATTTGCACACAACAAGACCCGAATTTTTCGGGCTAGAGGGATATGTGGGAAAGCAATATAATGTAGCCGTTGTGGGAGCTACCGGTGCGGTGGGCCGCGAAATGCTGGCGGTGTTGGCCGAAAGAAACTTTCCGGTAGCTAATTTGCGAGCGCTGGCTTCCTGTCGCTCGGCTGGGGAATCGGTCGATTTCGGTTCCAAAAGCGCCACTGTGCAGGAATTAACCCCCGACTCATTTAAAGGGATTGATATAGCCCTGTTTTCTGCCGGCGCTGCGGTCAGTAAAGAGTTTGCTCCTTTAGCGGTCAAAGCGGGAACCATTGTGGTGGATAACAGCAGCGCCTTCAGGATGGATACTGAAGTACCTCTAATCGTACCGGAGGTCAATCCCCACGCATTAAAAGAGCATAAGGGGATAATCGCCAATCCCAACTGCTCCACCATCCAGATGGTGGTAGTTTTAAAACCCCTGCATGATGCAGCCGGAATTAAAAGAGTGGTGGTATCCACCTATCAATCAGTATCCGGTACCGGTAAAGAGGCCATGGATGAGCTGTTCGAACAATGCAAACTTATCGTTTCCCTGCAAGGCGATAGAATTAAACCGAGTGTTTATCCTCACCAGATAGCGTTTAACTGCCTGCCCCACATAGATTAGTTTCTGGAAAACGGCTACACCAAAGAAGAGATGAAGATGATTAATGAAACCCGTAAAATTCTGGGTGAGGCTTCACTACCAGTAACGGTAACCACGGTGAGAGTGCCCGTATTAATCAGTCATTCGGAAGCGCTTAACATTGAAACCGAGAAAAAGCTGACTGCCGCCGAAGCCCGTCAAATATTAGCTGGCGCGCCCGGAGTAGAAGTGGTCGATGATCCAAAGGCCTGCCGCTATCCTCTGGCGCTGGATGCTGCCGGTAAAGATGAAACCTTCGTAGGTCGTATCCGTGAGGATGAGTCGGTGGCCTGTGGTTTAAATATGTGGGTTGTAGCTGATAACCTGCGCAAAGGCGCCGCTTTAAATGCGGTACAAATCGCTGAATTACTGGTGGAACAGGGTTTGTTGTAATTCGTCCCCAGGAGTCTGTCGGACTTTGGGGTTCGTTAGCTGGGCAAGTGAGAAATATAGCCCATTGGGGACCTGTCCCCTTTTTCGATCATTTGAGGAGAATAGCATGTCTATTTGGGGACCTGTCCCCTTAACGAAAATGACCGGGAAAATGGATATGTTTATCACTTGTCGCAGTATAATCATCCAAAGTCCGACAGGCTCCTAGCCCAGCTTTAAACCAGTCGCCTGCAGAAAATTATCCATCCACTCAAAAACAGTGTTGCGCCGGACTGCATTGCGCAAACTGCGCATTCTACTCCTTCTTTCGGGTAAAGGCATCTGAATCGCCCGGTATAGTTCTTCAGCCACATGTTCAATATTATAAGGATTTACTAGAATGGCACCTTTTCTTAATTGAAATGCGGCTCCGGCGAATTCACTTAAGATGAGCACCCCTTTTTCCGCCACACAAGAAGCGCAATATTCTTTGGCTACTAAATTCATTCCATCCTTTAAGGGGGTAATCAAGGCAATCTCACAGGTGCGGTAATAAGCCACCAATTCCATGCGTGAAAGGCTGCGATATATATAATGAATCGGCACCCAGCCTTTAACCGTAAAGCGGCCATTGATTCTGCCGACAGTCTCTTCTATATTCTGCTTCATTTTCTGGTATTCGGGGACAGTGGTACGGCTGGGAACCACGATCTGTACGAGAGGGGCTTTTTCACGCAACTCGGGATACTTTTCTAAGAGGGTTTCAAAGGCTCGTAACCGTCGGGGAATCCCTTTGGTATAATCCAGCCGGTCCACCCCCAGAATAATTTTTTTCTCGGGCAAGTTCTCATGTATGAACCAGGCCTCCTTTTCAACTTCTTCTGTTTGGGATATAGCATTAAACTCTTCAAAATCTATACTGATTGGAAATGCCCCAACAGTTATTTGTCTACCTGAGTACCCTATAGCTATACGCTTCTTCGTGATGGTTATCTTCGCTTCAGGCAACAGGCGGCGGATACATTGGACAAAATTACGGCAATCTTTTGCCGTTTGAAATCCAACGCTATCATAGAGCAATAAGCCCTCAATTATTTCCTTACGCCAAGGTAAGCGCATAAAAATATCCCATGGGGGAAAAGGAATGTGCAGGAAAAAAGCCAGCTTTTGTCCGGCGCCCAACTCCCTCAAATGTTTGCCAACCAACGTTAGATGATAGTCTTGAATCCAGATAAAATCTTCCTTTTTTGCATATTTAATTATGTTTTGGGCAAATTTAAGGTTGACATCCTGATAAATGCGCCAAGTTGAACGGTGAAACTGTGCGCGCCCTAAATAATCATGAAACAGCGGCCATAATGTGCCATTGCAAAATCCATCGTAATAATTGGTAACTTCTTGAGCAGTAAGTGAAACTGACTTCATAGTATAATCAAAGGAGGCGGTCTCCCTTTCTAAAATATCAGCAGACAATTTCCCATTAAGATCCCCATCCCATCCGATCCACACCCCTTCATGCTTTTTTAAAATAGGGGTTAAGGCGGTTATCAAACCTCCTGAACCGGGCTTTATGCTTATGTCCTCATCATGTATTTCACATTCAAAGGGAAGCCTATTGGAAACAATTATAAATTTTCCATAAAATATTTCAGCCACTTACTACCGCCTCTTCCATGTTCTATGTTAGAATATGTCTACAAATAGACAATATCATGAGAATCGTACAAAGACAAAAACACCAGCAAATAATCCCTTAAATGCCGGGTGAGCAAGAAATTTTGTTTTACGTGTTCCCGACCGTTTTCACCTAATTGTTTTGCATATTCGGGGCTATTTAACAATTGTTTCAGGCCAAACGCCACACCCTCGATCGAATGGGTCAATAAGCCGGAATATTGGTGGGTAATTTGTAACGGTATACCCCCTACCGCTGAGGCCACTACCGGACGCGCTTTCCACAACGCTTCACTGATGGTGAGACCAAAACCCTCTTTAAGCGATTTCTGGACAATGATGTCGGATGCCCGTTGCAAGGCATTTATTTCCAGGTCACTCCCCGGCGGTATAGACAGGACATAAATATCGGGATGCCCATCCGCCCGGATCAGCACCTCTTCTAAAACCTGAGAAGATTCAGGATCGTCGGTGGCGCTTCCTCCAGCCAGGATAAGTTGACAATCATTGTATTTCCTTACCTTAAGAAAAGCTTCAATAACCCCAACCGGATCCTTTAAATAATCAAAACGGGAAATTTGGGTTATTATAGGTTTATCCCGGGTAATGCCATATTTTTCTAAAACCGACTCGATATATCCTTGAGGAAGTCCTTTGTTTTTATCACTTAGCGGATCAATAGACGGGGCAATCAAAAATTGGCGTATAGGCAGCCTTTGTGAGAATGAAGGCGCCGAAAAAACACAGGCATCATAGGAAAAAATAAAATCCTTCAAAAAATTCCATACTTGTGGCCTGGGACGTGAAACATCAATATGGCAGCGCCAAACCCATTTTTGGCCTGACTCGGGTTTGTTCTTGAGGATCAAGGCAATCGGTTGGGGATCATGCACAAAAACTATATCCCCGTAAGCATCTATTTCATCGATATTCTGCTGACTGGTTTCCATAAAAGCCGCAAACATCTTGGGAGTAATCTTCTCGGGTTTACCGTGCAGGGCATTGTGGAACTTTTTGGTTACTTGAAAGAAAGTCTCACCCCCCTTAATCAGGTCCCAGCGCGCATCTACCCCCAGCTCTTTTAACAGCGGCAACATTCGGTGAAGTATTTCAGCCACACCCCCACCGACCGCAGTAGAATTTATGTTCTGAATAACCTTGCCTTGCAACCTTTCAGCCAGCAGCTTAAGCTCATCAATTACACTCTGACCTACAATCAGGGCATATTCATCTAACTTAGTCATAATCTTGTAAATTCCCTAGTTTGATTTAGTGAGTCGTTTATTTATCAATTTCAAAATCTTAGTTCTTAAGTCATTCATGGTGTAAGTATAAGGGTCTAACTGGCTGATCTGTTTAGCCAAGTCATTTTCTCCCACCGAGGTCTCCAGCCAGTAAGAAAAATCGTTTACGCCCTTCTCCAGTCTCAGGCGCGCTTCGAAAATATGGAAATATATCGAATCCACGGTCACCACCTCCAGGGCTTGAGCGAATTCTTTTAAATTATGAACTACATATTGAGTCGGCAGAAAAAAACTGATTGCCTTTATGAAATGAAATTCCTCGTCCGGATTGGCAAATTTCTTTTTAGCCCGCGGGTTTTTTTTAAGATAAGCTTCTATTTCTTTAATCATTGCCTGTCGTAATTCATCAAGAGTGCAAAACTGAATAATGTCAATACTGGCAAGCATTTCCCCCAATGTATCTTCTCCTAAAGCCCGGCTTATCCAATGCGCAAAATCGTTGGGCGGTTCAGGTGATAGAAATTGATGTTGTTGTAAGAAACGATGCGTATGATGGTAAATACAGGCATCGGAAACTTCCCGCATAAAATTAAGCAGTTCCACCAAAGTAGTTGCCCGGTACCCGGTCAATTCAGACAGGTGCAGTCGGGAGTAAAAGGTAAACGGCTCTAAGCCCTTGTTTAATTTGTCCACTACATCTCCAGTAAGCGTTTAAGAAATTTATTTACGGCTTCCACATCAGCCAGGAAATAGTTGGCTTGGGATTCTTGATTGCCGGCACTTACTAAAACGGATATATCCCGGCTATCTTTCAATACAGAAAAAGCATCCTCGTCAGTTTGATCATCACCTATGTATATGGTAACAAGTTGATCTTTATCTTGGAAGTGGTCTTTCAAGCTCAACACCGCCTGCCCTTTATTCTAATCAACGGGCGGTCTCACCTCCAACACCTTTTTGCCCCTGGTTATTTTAACCTGATTCTTGACAACATACGGCTCACATACTTGATTAAATATGTCATTTACTTCTTTTATATGAGCCTCTGGCGCCAATCTGTAATGCAAGCTCAGGCTCAAACCTTTATTTTCCACCATTATACCTGCTATGTGGGCCAACCTTTCTTTTAGGGCCTGTAGAATAGCGGTTAAATATGTTCGAGCTTCAGCGCTCTGGGGGTTGAAATAGCATAGCCCCGGCCCCTGCATCTCTAAGCCGTGATTTCCGGCATAATATATATCGGGTAATCCTATTATACGCTGAATCTCATCCAGTTTACGGCCACTGATTATGCCTATACTGAATTTGTCCCTGTTATGTAATACCCGCAAAAGCTGCCGCATATCTTCAGCCAAAATGGCCTGTTCGGGAGTGGCTACAATGGGAGTTAACGTACCGTCGTAATCCAGTAAGAGCAATATATGCCCGGCAGAGTGCAACTTTTCTGAAATACCTGACCAGTCTTCGAATAAATGCTTCATTATTCCCCATGCTTATTCATGATAAATTATCTATTGTCCTGCTTTAGCACGCTGCCTGAAAGCAGCCCACCAGGCAGGAAAGTCAAACCACAGAAAAGGCAACAGCAGCAATCCCGGCAACGATATCCAAATCTTCATCCTTCCCAATTCCCGCCTGATCTGCGGTTGATATAGCTTGCCTTGCCTATATTTCCCCTTTACAGAAATCCAGTCATCAAGCTGGAATTCTTGATCGGTGATTACCTCAAAGCGGTTTTCACCCTCTTCAATGATCAATGGTTTTGTTGAAACCACCTGACTATAGTGGAGCGCCACTTGCTGATCCTCAAAGCGCTCAGGATAATCGCGAAAAACAGCATACGCTACATTGTGCTGCCAATACTGCTCCCAGGTAACATATGGCAACAGTAGAATCAAGCCTAACAAGGGAATCGCCCAGCCAATCCGCTGCCGCTTGAAGGTTACCGGATTCATTTTAGGCTTATTCACATATGATAATAGTAAAACAAAGAAAGCAGCTACCATCAGATAATAGCCCCACCCATTGTAATTGATTAAATTAAACTGATAGGTGGTATAGCTAAAGGGATAAAGCAGCAACTGCCCATAACCGGCAAACTTGAGTTGAGTCATATCCAGCGCTATATGCAAGATACTGCCGGCAAAAATCAACCCGAAACAGCGAAAGAAATGAGTGCTAAACAACGAAATAAGTATAACCATCAACAGCAACACAAACGGTGTATGAAAAGCCTCGAACTGGTAATGTCGGGGCAATGGCAAATGAAATACATCATCCAGTATCGTCGTCACCCGTGAAAAAAAATCCGGCAGTATCCCGCCTAACAGCGCCAATCTGAGATCTTTGCGGGATATTGGGCGATATACTAAGTAGCTGCTACCTAAATGAGTAATCCAGTCCGGCATAATTTTACGATGGTTATTTTTTTGCTTTAACTTTTTGAGCGCTAGGTTGTTTCACCTGACTAACCTTCTCTAATCTATCGCCGGTACGTAACCCTGATAAGACCTCTAACCCTTCTACAACCTGGCCAATCACCGTGTGTTTATTGTTCAGTTGAGGTATAGATGACAAACAGATATAAAGCTTATTCCCGTTTGTATTTTTTACATAATCCCACACCAGGCCGACGGTCCCCTTAACATGCCTCAGCCCATTATTCCGCTCATCGGCCACAACTGCACTATCCGCTTTTTTTGTGTTTGCCAATTGGATGGCAAATCCATCGACATAACGCTTAACAGGCAAACGGTTGTAATTTCCATTTTTGACCTGTTCCAGAAAAAAACCTACCATCTCAGGCGCATTCTCAGGAAAAAGCTCCACCAGCATTTCTCCTTTGCTGGTTTTCAGTAAAACATGAGGATTAGCTGTAGGCGGCACATCGCCAACTGGCTCCAGCGCTCCGACCCCATCGACAGCGATCATGCCCAAGATCAAAATCCCAGAGAGCAATCCGCTTGAAATAATGAAATTTACTAAACGCCGCATAAATTTTGCCTACTTGACAAGTGAGTTATCCTATATGCTATAATATTGAAAACTAACTCGTATAATAACAGAACTCCCTGGCTTTTACAAGCCCAAGGTAAACCGATGCCACTTGAGACAAATCTGCGCAAGAAAGTTAACATAGACATTACTCCTTTAGTGGATGTCGTCTTTCTGTTATTAATATTCTTCATGGTCACTTCCACCTTTTCGGAATTACCAGGGATAAAACTGCTATTACCTTCAGCTAAAACCTCGGCGCAACAAGCCGTTAAGGAACTAACTATCATGGTCACCGCCGACAACCAACTCTATTTAAATGGTAATCCCATCAAATGGACAAAGTTAGAACCCGAGCTCACATCAGCTCTAAAAAACAGCGCTTCCAAGACCCTCATTATAAAAGCTGACCGCTCGACATTGCATGGCAAGGTGGTAACCATTATGGATACAGCCAGAATGGCTGGCGCACAAAAGCTGGTGGTCACAACCCAACTCCCGGCTCAATAATGTTCAGCT
>JAJRUU010000091.1 GCA_024277605.1 bacterium | reverse complement strand
TGGTATGAATGCTCTAAAATACCTGGGAGATACAATACTAAAAACAGTCTGGCTCCCCTTACTGGAACCTTTAACCTAAAACTGTCCACGACTCAGATTTTCTGACCCTTTATTTTTCCATAAAAATGACATATACTACTTCTCCAGGCTTTCGTGTCCATTATAAATGGACTATTTCTCATTGCTGTTTGGCTATAATTAGATATTTTGGAGGGTGTAAATTAATGAAACAGAAACTTACTGCAATTATAGAGCGGGAAGGTGATGGATACGTCGCTTTATGCCCGGAACTGGATGTCGCCAGCCAGGGAGACACCATTGAACACGCCCGTGAAAATCTCCAGGAAGCAGTAGAGTTATTTTTTGAAACCGCCTCACCCCAGGAAGTAACTGAGAGACTGCATGGGGAAGTGTATATAACCCAGCTTGAGGTTGCAGTTGGTTAAATTGCGCATATTATCGGGAAAAGGTGTATGTGTCGTCTTAGCGCGGCATGGCTTTGTTGAAGTGCGTAGGCGGGGTAGTCATATAGTGATGCAAAAGAAATTATCACAGAATACAATTACTGTCCCGGTGCCTGATCACAAAGAAATACGCATCGGCACGTTACAATCTATTATTAGACAATCCAGTATACCGCGAAGCGAATTTGAATCGTGATTAAGGTTAACGCTAAATGGATCAGGTTAATAACCTGTTAAAATCAAATTCCGCTTCCATTAATTCCGCCTTATACGTACCTATATTTTTCTTGTTTTCTATTGCAGTTAAGAGTTGCTTCTTTCCGCTTACATCACCCAACAGGATAGCCCCGATGAGGGTATCATCCTTAACTACCAGTTTACGGTAGCTGGTTTTGGTTATATCTTTTTGCCTGAGTGATTCGAACTTACACTCTGCATCAATTTCCCCCGCAGAGACCAGGTCAATTCCCACTACCTTAAGTACATTTGAGGGAACAGTACCTTCGTAGAGTTCATGCCCACCGGCCATATTGATTCCGGCTACCTCACCCTGTCGCTGGGAGGCGGGCCAGATGCCATAAAAAATCCCTCGGTGCTCGACCACATCCCCGGCAGCAAAAATATTATCCTCACTGGTTTGCAACCGGTCATCAACCACCACGCCCTTGCCCATCTGCAGGCCTATACTTTGGGCCAGCTCCAGATTCGGTCTCACTCCGGCTGATATTAGCGCTATATCTCCCGCTATTTCCTGCCCATCCGCCAGCCGCACTCCGGCTACTCTTTGTTCGCCTAAGATACCTTGGGTCTGAGCGCCCAGATAAAAAGAAAACCCCATCTCCTCCAGCTGCTTTTTTAGTATTTCAGCTGCGGGAATATCCATTTGCCGCGGCAGCAGGCGCGGGAAGAATTCTACTATGCTGACCTTGAGACCGGCTTTACGTAATCCGTTACCGGCCTCCAACCCCAACAGCCCTCCGCCGATGACTATGGCTTTACCGGCGCCTCGGGCATATGCCTTAATAGCCAAAGCATCCTTGATCGATCTTAAGCTGAAGCTACCTTCTTTTTCCGCACCATTTATAGGCGGCACAAAGGGATGGCTTCCGGTAGCCAGTAATAACCGGTCGTAATGATAGCTGCCTTTAGGGGTTGTTACCTGTTTATTCTGGGGGTCGATTTCTTTTATGGGCTCATTAAGCTTGAGGTCAATTCTGTTTTCAGCATACCATTCTGGTTTATAGATGATTAGCTTCTGTTGCTTAATTTCATCTGCTATCAGTTGCGGCAGCCTGATTCTGCTATAGAAGGGGTAAGGCTCATCGGTAAATATTGAAATGCTGCCGCTGGGGTCCAATTTTCTGATGTTCGCTGCGGCCGATATACCGGCAACTCCAGCGCCTGCGATTATGTAGTCTTTCATTACCGCCCTCCTGTACCCGAATAATCCATAAAAAACCAAATTCTTGGGGGCTATATCCCCTCATTTACATTCGCCGCTTACTGGAAATTGATAATTCGGCAATTCCGAGATGTTGAAGATTTCCGCTGTTTTAGCCAGCATAATCTTTGTATACGTCTTTTGTGATACTTGTTTTAGCTTCTGCCTGTCTTCTGGAATAACCCTTTTGCTCTTTACCAATTTGAGTAACTTAAAAAATTTGGCAGGCACGGTTCCAGGAATCAGCTCAATCTGGATGGTTTTTAGTACCTCAACCTGGCCGCCCCGCCTTTGTATGCGCTGAAACACAAACCGCATATCATTGTTACGGTCACAACTATCGGGAACAATTAACATGTTAAACTGCGCCCGGTGGCCATAGTGATCCCTGACGCCAAGCACCTGGGCAAATGAATCTGTGGCGCAGGAATTGACACTGCTTACAATACGCACTTCACCCCGCTGAGGAAGCCGGTCGGCGAACAATTGTTTGATGGCCTCCTGCATCGCCCGATAGCCTATCGCTACGCCATTGCACATATGCCCATGATTATATACCAAATCAATCAGCGAAATGGTTATCAACGGGTTATCGGTATTCCCCAGCGTCAGCATACTCTTATCAATTATCTTAAACGGCGGCTGCTCGTAAAACCAAGCCTGAAATTGGCGCGCTGAATCAGGTGTTTTGCTGGTTTCTGCTCGAGACACCCAGCATACTGAAATAAAGAGCGCTGCAATAGTAAAAAATACCCGCCATTTTTTCATAACGCTACCCCCATTATTATTTAGCTTTTTCAAAAACCACAAAGTACTGATACGGTGTAAAATAAAATTCAGACCAGGGCTTAAATCCTTGAAG
>JAJRUU010000090.1 GCA_024277605.1 bacterium | reverse complement strand
ATAAATACAGGAGACACTGGCCACGATAATCACATCCCGGCGCTCTAGAATCGAGCGCGTGGCCGATAGGCGCAGTCGTTCGATCTGCTCGTTAATGGAGGAGTCTTTCTCAATATAGGTATCGGTTTGCGCTAGATAGGCTTCGGGCTGGTAGTAATCGTAGTAGCTGACAAAATACTCCACCGCATTATGGGGGAAGAAATGGCGAAACTCACTATACAATTGAGCGGCCAGAGTTTTATTATGGGCCATTACTATGGTGGGCCGCTGCACCTCTTTAATGACCGCCGCCATGGTATAAGTCTTACCTGAACCGGTAACCCCCAAAAGCACCTGATGCCGTACCCCATCCAGAATATGACGGCTTAGGGTTTCTATGGCCTGTATTTGATCCCCCTGGGGAGCGAATTCCGCCTGTAAATCAAATTCGGGCATTAGATAACTCGTTAGCCCGAAAAATTCGGGTCTTGTTATGGGTAAATCTACATTTAGCTGAAAATTATAAATTTATCAGCTTCCTGATCAGCCGCCTCGGGCAAACATAGTTTTATTGGACGTTGGCTCATAAACACTATCTCACAATTGGTCTGGCAAACCCAGTCTGAATTTATGAATAGATCAGGTCAAAATGATACTAATTTCTCACTCGGGCAGGGCGGCCTTTAGGCCGACCAAAGAGCGGAGGGCTAAAGCCCGGGGGCCAAAGCCCGGGGGCTAAAGCCCTCCCTACCCATTTAATATATGTTTGATTGCAACTTGGTATAAAAAGCTTCAAACTTTGCTTTCTTTGCATTTTATAACAAGGACTCAGGTTTTGATTGGGGAATTCTGTAATTGCGGAAATTTTTACAATGGGATAGTGGTAGCCCGAAAAATTCGGGTCTTGTTATGGGCGAATCGATATTTAGTTGAAAATTATAAATTTATCAGCTTCCCGATCAGCCGCCTTGGGCAATCACAGCTTTATTGGACGTTGGCTTATGAAGCTTATCACACAAGGGATGTCTTGCAAACCCAGCCTAAATTTATGAATAGGTCGGGGTAGAGAGCTGATAAAATAGATTCTTCCTGTAGCAATTTGCAGGAACTACCAGCAAATATTGTGTTCTGTTAAGTGAAGCTTAAGCTTTAGCTTTTGAAGCGACGGCTAACTCTTCCTCGGTTATATCCGGTTTCTGAGACGTCCATTTGGCTGGTTTGACCGTGATAACGCTCTGCTCCTTTAATCCCTTGGCTTGCATAATTTTAATTCGCTTGCGCCAGGCATGGCCTGTATTTAACATTGCTTTTTTATCAAATAATAAGTCATCTTTACTATAGCAGGACAGTTCATAGTCATCGGTGTTCACCAATGCGTTTACCGGGCAAATCTCCACACATGAGCCGCAGAATAGGCAGCGGGTCATATCCAGGAAATAATCATCGATTACTTTTTGATTATCTTCTCCCCTCGAGGTCAAGATATCTAATGCCCCACTGGGGCAAACCCGTACACAAAGACAGCAACCCACGCATAAATCCTCATCCGGTTTTTTGGGATCGCGCACTAAGGCAACCTGTCCCCGCATACGTTCCGGCATAACCCATTTATTTTCCGGGTAGCGCATGGTTATCGGCTTGGTAAACATCTGTCTAAACGTCAGCCCCATTCCCTGGAGAATTTCCCAGAAAAACATTTGTTTCATCAATTTCTTAAGCGATGATTTTTCTTCCTGATAAGTTACCAGTTTGTACACGCCCATAGTATCGCCTATGCTATAGAAGTCTGTCGGACTCCCAGGTTAAACAGCAACCCGGAGAAAATCGAAAGGCGAGATAGACTCCTGCCCAGAGCTTTGAAGCGTTTCTTCCAGCCGTTTTCTTTCCTGTTCGAACTGCTCCATAAAGCTGGTCGGCATGTGTTCTTCTTTGAACACCTTTCCCACTCTTTCAATTTTTTCCAATAGTTTTTTTATCCTTAGTTTAAACTGAGCCTCGTATTCTTCCCGGGTGTAGTCCCTATCCAAAATCTGGCGAAATAATTGCTGCAAGTCCTCAAACTTTGGGATAAAACCTATCGGGGTTTTGATTGCCTCATATTCATTATGAATACGACCCTCAGCCCACAGCAACCATACCTTCTTATCCAGTTTTGAATTCAGGAAGTTGCCATTTTCTTTCAGAAAATAATTTGTATGAAATATTTTTGGCGGGGATTTTAGCCTATTGCCAAAATCGAGATGGCTTTGTATGTATTTCCCCAGAGGAACCACCAGAAAGTCGAGATTGGCCATCGGATTATGCTTTCTCACTCCCGCTTTGCCTAAGGTTGCCGCGGTGGTTTCTGATTCAACCGCTGCCCCAACATACACTCCGTGCGCCCAGCTCAGGGACTCTACAATTGGCACGGTAGTGTCAGAGTCCCGGCCGCCATAAATAAAACCGCTCACCGGCACCCCATCCGGGTCGTTAAGCCTTTCATCTGCATTGTCGAGTTCACTGATTCTTATGGTATAACGAGCATTATTGTGCGCCGGATATATGGGATTTCCCTGTTGGTCTTTTTTCCCTTCAAACCATTCTCCTGAGAAATTAATTCCTTTTGGGGGAATTTCTTTTCCCATATTAAGCCAATGCGGTATGCCGTCGACATTTAATACGTTAGAAAAAATGAGCTCTCTGGGGGAGCTCAGGGCTTTGTAAATTACCGGATCATCTTCGGGATTTACATCAGTTATTATGCCAAATATGCCTTGCTCAACGTTAACCGCATTCGCCCGGCCATCTTCAGCAACCCTTATATAGGCAATGTCATCGCCGACTATCGATTGCCCTGGTATCATAGCGGTTGACGTTTTGCCGCAGGCGCTGGGATAGGCCCCGGCAAAATAGGTAACCCGATCTTTGCCTTCGGGACGAGCGCCCATGATGAACATATGTTCACAGAGCCAGCCTTCTGCGCTGGCTTTGTTGATAGCCAGCCGTAAGGCCAATTTTTTGAGGCCGACACTGTTCCCGGCGTATTGATTATTAACTGTAAAAACCCTGTTTTCCTGCAAGTCGATATAAACGCGCCGCTTATCGATATTCGCCGTATTGCATCTTTCGTCAAGCTCACCGGCGGAATGCACAAAATAAAAGAAATCATCACCACAGCTTTTGAATTCCTCATAACCCGGCCGGTATAAAATCGTCTCGCTGTGAGCCACATAAGCAGAATCAGTTAGTTGTAAAGCGGGAATGGAGAATTTGGAATTATTCGGGCCTAAACAGAAGAAACATACCAGCATTTCTTTTCCCTGCATAATCCCTTTTTGAAAACCCAGAACCTCATCTAAGCCTTCATTCCGGTCTTTTGCATTAATAAAGCTGCTTATCTTAACCCCTTTGGGGAGTAACACTCTGGTATTCGCTTTATCCCGGGCCTGGTCACGAAGTCCATCGAAATGTATAGTATGCCCTTGCATGGCCAGCTTATGTTCTTCTTTATTTTTTAACGACAGCTCCCTCACATACGCAATATCTTCTTTACTGTCGGTAATAACGGTTACTTTACCGGGGGTACAATGGTCGATAAACTCCTCGATTATTTCCAGCACCTTAGGGTTATTTAAGTTTTTTAATTTTTTCAAATTCATTTCATCCATAATTTTTTCATACCCTTTAACTAAAAAGTGACTAAAAAAGTGCTATATTCCATATACTTGATAAGCTGCAAAGAGGTACACATATCACTTCTTACGGCGAGTAACCGAATATAAAATCAATAAAACGATGTTTTATTATAAAATTTTGTTTGATTACTGTCAATATAAAAATGGTTTACGCTAACCAAATACATTGAACCTCATTTCCAACCGATTTCAATCCTTTTCCACTTGGCTAATCACAGAACCTGAAATATAAAAAAGGATTTATGCCAATTTTCATAAACCCTTTGAATTAAATGGATCATGGGATGTACTGTTTCAGGGAACTTTCAGACAATACTGTCCTTCAATTACCAGCGGTGGGGATACAGGCGTTACGTCTCCCAATATAATTATTTGGTATAGTGCAAAAACGCAGTTCTTATTCTTTTTTGATGAGTAGCTTTAGCCCAACACTCTCTACAGCGGCAAAAGTAAGTCTGGTATAAGTGCTTTTCCCATTCTGGGATTGCTTTACGGCAGTTTTTACAATATAGCGTTGGGGAATTTTTCTCCGGCATCGTTTCCCCCCATCCTTTTCCTGCCTGTCTTCTGGATCGGCTCCCGGAACGCCGATCCAGACAAACTCTTTGTTAAATGATACACCGAGTAAACACATTTGTCCAGTGAATTTATTTATTAAATCCAAAAAACGTGGTATTATATTAAACAGGGCCAAACACGGGCCACACTACCTACAAAAAATCACAAAACTAAAGACCGGCACAGGTGGAATAATGAAAATCAACCTTAAAAATTCCTTAAGGAAAAGCATCTTCCTGCTGTGCTCTATTTTGATACATCTTATAGTAATGCTTTTATTCTATCAGACTCGATTAAACTTGCGGTATCATTTAATGGCGAGCCTTTATAACTGGCAGGAAAGTGGGATAATAATGAATATGGTTTCCCCCCCCAAGGCCGGTATCGCATCACGTACCGCCAAACATAAATCCAGCGCTCCCCCCATACATAAAACCCCGGTGAAGGCTGTACAGAAAAGCCCCAGCCTTTCAACTCCATTAAAACAACTGGTTAAGTCTCAAGTTGTGCAGCCCTTCCGCATAGGGCAAAAGCAGTTTGCGAATCGTCAAAAACCGGCATCGCAACCGAAAACAATCAATCGGCAAAAGGTAACGGTTGCAGCATCTATAAACAGAACAGAAGCAGCCGCAACTTCCAAAATGTCAACGCTGGAAACCAAGACCCAGACTGCAATTAAGGCTACTAATCCCAGAGATTATGCCTCCGCCTCAAGTTCCATTGCCAGAAAAAAATCCTCGTTCTCAGTCGAGGCAGCTAAATATCCCAGCCATGAAACGCTAAACCGGCAGAAAGCCTTTTTGTCCAAATCAGTTACGCAGCGAATAGAAAACGCCATAATAACAGAGACGCAAACTAACAACTTCCTGGTTAATAAACTTGCAAAACAAGATTACACACAGCAGGAAAGCCCTGAAAAAACTTCTGTTCTGGTTGCTGAATCAAAAAGCGAAACAAACCAGTACGTATACCGGCAGACGGAGAATCATCCTGATGAAAAAGCTGCTGTATCAATAGAGCAAGGCCAGCCGACAGCTAAGTCACTTTCCGCACTCGAGCTAACCAGGCAAAAGATGGCTCCTCAGGGCATAAAACATGCGCTGGATACTGCTGCTTCCGCTGAAGAAGACATTGTCTCAAATGTATTACCGACTGAGCCACACTCTACCAAAATGGCACGCCAATTCAATTCTGCAGCTTCAGCAAGCGATCACTTTGGGTCATCGAGTATCAATGACAAAATCGGTGCTGGAGAAAACAGCATAACGCCCGCTACAGAAGAACAAGGGCAGCCGGGCTCACTCATGTCGGATGCAAATCATCGCTCCTCTGCCGGCGCCCAAGAACAAGTAACGGCCGCCTCTGTCAAAAAAGAGTATAAAAACAGCCTCTACACATTAGGCGCTTCAAATGGTCTATCAAAAAAGCCAACCGCTCCCTCAAGCAGAATCAGCAAATTAACCACATCGATTTTTTTAGATATAGACCAGCAAAGTGGGGCCGATCAACCAATTACCGTAGAAGCGCCCAATTATAGTGTGCAGGGCCGGGTTACCCCGGGAGTGAAGCAGCTTTTTCTAAAAGTAAACGAAAAGCTGACCAGCGTAAAGATGGATCAGGGGAGTTTCCAGGCGGAAGCAGCGCTGGAAGAGGGATTAAACCAAGTGGAGATGCTGGCCTTCAGTAGCAGCGGACAAATCAGCAAACAAACCTTTTCCATAGTATATGTACCTCCGACTATTCAGCTGGAGCGTCAATATAAACCCTCAGCCTGGACAACTTACATAAATGATGAATTTTCCACAAACAGCTATGTGCATACTATTGCGCTGGATAAATACAAGAATAAGTGGTTTGGGATGAATACCGGAGCGGTCAAATACAGCGGTTCACGCTGGACCAGTTACACCTCCGAGGACGGATTGGTCTCTGACATGGTGTATGCGATTGTATCAGATCAAAAGGGGCACTTATGGTTTGGCACCCAGGGAGGGGTTAGTCATTTTGACAGACTGCAATGGAAAAATTATACCACCCGGGACGGGTTGGTACATAATCAGGTGAATGCCATGGTAGTGGATAAACAGGGCAATATCTGGTGTGGCACACAGGGGGGCGTAAGCCGGTTCGATGGCGCTAAATGGATAAGCTATACCACCCGGGACGGGCTGATAAGTAACCAGATAAATGCCATGGCAGTGGATGCTCAGGGCAACTTGTGGTTCGGTACTGACGACGGGGTAAGCCGGTTTGACGGCGCTAAATGGGTAAGTTATACCACCCGGGACGGGCTGGTGAGTAACCTGGTGAACTCAGTGGCGGTTGATGAACAAGACCGCTTGTGGTTCGGTACTAACGATGGGGTAAGCCGCTTTGACGGCGCCAAATGGATAAGCTATACCACCCGGGATGGGCTGGTGAGTAACTTGGTGAACTCAGTGGCGGTTGATGAACAAGACCGCTTGTGGTTCGGTACTAACGATGGGGTAAGCCGGTTCGATGGTGAGCGCTGGCTGAATTTTAACAAACAGGATGGCTTGTCGAGCGATAATATCTATGCCGTATTGGTTGAGTCAAACCACAGCAAATGGTTCGGTACTGATATCGGAATTAGTGAATTAAACGAAGAAACAAACAAAAGGGTATATCGTTAAGCCAGGAAACTTGGGGTTTATACCCTTAAACATTAGCGGTTATACTGGTAATCTTTTCCACCTATAGTAGCTGTATAGCTCAGGACATCCCAACCGCTGCTGTAGGTAATCCGGCTGACGGTTATGCTGTGGCTTTTACCAGTTTTGCTACAGGAGAGATCGAGCTTATAGCTATCACGCTGGCCAAACTGGTTGTAGGTTATGTTGGAGAAAACATAGCTGTGGGTCTCGCCGGTATCTTTACAGCTGGTAGTAATCGTGTAGCCTGTTTTTTGTTTACCTTCAAGGGTCACATCCGAGGTTTTGCTGTTGTAGATGCTCGGACATTTGTGGGTCTTGTCAAAGTCGATACCGGCATCGGTAATTGACAAACCATCGGCAGTCTCCATCGTCTTTGCTGCTGTCGGCGGAGTTGGGGGTAGCAGCGTTTGTGTCTTTGCCGAAGAGGTAGTCGTAGATGCGCCGGGGGCAGTGCAGGCAATTACCTGACAAAGGATAAATACCAGGCTCAGACAAAAAACCTTTCTCATGGGCTTTCTCCTTGCAAAAGTTCATGTATGTTTTTATTTATATTATAGGATATCATTAGTCTTTTAAAATGGCAAGGAAAATGGTACTTTTACTGGAACACTTAATAACCTGCTCTATTCCACTACTGTCCGGTTAATAATCGAATAAATTCAACTGGATACAACCAGATGTTTCAGTTTTTTGGTAATCACATTGCGTAAGTAGCTGATAAATATGAGGTCTCTCGAATAAAGAGATGCTCAAAATTTGCAAAATTGT
>JAJRUU010000089.1 GCA_024277605.1 bacterium | reverse complement strand
CCCGTGAGCGCCCCAGATCCATAAGCGCATCCAGCGCTGCTCTAATGGTGCGCCCGGTATACAGCACATCATCCACCAGTATAACCTTCTTTTCAGCCACCGCAAATGGGATCTGGGTGGTACAAAGTATGGGCCGGTTGGCGCTTACGCTCACATCATCGCGATAAAGGGTGGTGTCTATAGTGCCGACAGGGATTTCCACTCCCTGAGACTGCTTAATCTGAGCCGCAATAAGCTGAGCCAGATAACGCCCTTTGGTACGAATACCCACTAAGCCTAAGGTGTTTATATCCTGGTTGTTCTGGATAATTTTTTGGGATATTTGGGCCAGCGCCTCATCTACCGCAGCCTTGTCCATTATTAGCTTTTCCATCGGCAAGCTTTCTTAAAACATACTAAAACTTATTTTTTTGTTTTTTTGAATTATCTTTTCTATGTCTTTGAACGTTTTCATTTCAGTCCTAAATGTTTTCTAAATGACAACTTCTTTCAGCTTGTGTTCTTCGGGCACATCATCCATAGCCATTAATAGATATGCATCCTTAATATTTTCTTCCAGCTCCGCAAGGGTTTCCCCCTGGGTCATGATTTCAGGATGCTCAAGTAGCTTTCCAAGCCAGTATTTATCACCCTTCCAGTAAATCATGGCCATTTTTGTATTCACGATTCTTCCTCCTACAGATTAGGTTGAGGAACGAAATCTAACAACTAATCGCTTTTTGTTGGGTTTCATTTCATTCAACCCAACCTACCGTTACTATAGTTACCAACTCTTAATCGATATTCTGGAGTATAGTTTGTTAGCTGCTTTACATCTCCACTGAGGTCGTCTTCCAAATCGTAGATTTTCTTAGCAATTCGTTTTGCATCAGATTTATCGACGATTTCAAGATCCTTTATGGCCCGCGGTTTTATTTCAATTTTATATTTCATCTAATTTCATTAAGTAGCGTCAAACCTAACCGCCCTCGTATATCTGGTGTTCCTGATCGGCATACCAGTCGGCGGGGTTTTCCAGATACTTGATAGTGCTTTGAATAGTCTGATAATGATTATCTTCGGCGGCAGCCAGTTCCTGGTAAAACTCTCTTTCCGGAGTCGATACAGATTCTTCAGCCAAATTTTTATAGAACTTATAACCCCGCTCTTCTAACTCCAGACCCAGATTTAACGCTTCAATCTCGCCGACCTGAGGCTGCACAATTTCTTTTAAGTGCTCCTTGGCCTCTTCGAAGATAGTATGGAAGGTTTTAGGCTCATGCCCTTGGGTTTTGGGCCAATCTTGTTTATTTTGTAGTGCCGCAAATAGTTCAGTCACCCGGCGCAGATGTACCAGCTCATCATTAGCCAATGACTGAAACAGCCGTTTACCCAATGGATGCCCGGTCGCTTGAGCCGCCTTAAGAAAAAATTCCCGGCCTTCTTTCTCAAACTTAATCGCCAGTTGCAAGCCTTCGTTCATTCTCGTTTTTTCATTCATTGCCACCACCCCCTGATTCAAATGGATATAACCACAGATGGACACCGACAAACTCAGATATTTTTTTAGTTTCATCGGTGTATATCTGTGTTCATCGGTGGTTAATTAAGTCTGTAACTTTAACAGACGAATAACTTTACTTAATAAGCAGCGGTGCAATAACCAGGGATACTACCGACATGAGTTTGATCAGGATGTTCATAGACGGCCCGGAGGTATCCTTGAAGGGATCGCCCACCGTATCACCCACAACTGCCGCCTTATGCGCATCCGAACCCTTGCCGCCCAGGTTACCGGATTCAATATATTTCTTGGCATTATCCCAGGCGCCGCCGCCGTTAGACATCATCAGCGCCATTAATACTCCGGTGATGGTAGCGCCAGCTAATAATCCGCCCAAAGCCTCAGGCCCCAGGGTAAAACCAACGACTACCGGAGCCAGTACCGCGGTCAGTCCGGGAATGACCATCTCTTTGAGGGCCGCAGTGGTGCTGATATCAATGCACCGCCCGGTATCGGGTTTGGCCTTGCCTTCCATCAAACCCTTAATCTCGCGAAACTGACGGCGCACCTCTTCCACCATCTGAAATGCTGCCTTACCCACAGCGGTCATAGTCAAAGCCGCAATAAAGAAGGGCAATGCCCCGCCGATGAACAGCCCGATTACCACTGTTGAGCTGGTTAAGTTAATCATCTTAATGCCCACCGCATTGGTATAAGCCGAGAAAAGCGCCAATGCGGTAAGTGCGGCTGAACCGATGGCAAATCCCTTGCCGATGGCCGCCGTAGTATTACCCAGGGCATCCAGCCCATCGGTTATTTCCCTGGTCTCCGGCCCCAGACCGCTCATCTCTGAAATTCCGCCGGCATTATCGGCTATCGGTCCATAGGCATCCACCGACATGGTAATCCCCACCGTGGAAAGCATACCCACCGCCGAAATACCGATGCCATACAAGCCGCACGCCTTAAAAGCGGCAAAGATGGCTCCACAGATGGCCAACACCGGCAAAACAGTACTCTCCATACCTACCGCCAAACCGGTAATCATATTAGTGGCCACTCCGGTGGTACTGGCATTGGCAATCTTTAGAACCGGCCCGCCAGAGGTATAATATTCGGTCAATAAACCGATAACAATACCAGCTAAGCAACCGGAAAAGATAGCCCAGAACGCCCCGCTACCATCCACAGTCCCTACCAGCAACCCGGCATCATTATATAAATTGCCGCTAAGCCCTAATTTGGAAGTTATGATCCAGGCAAATCCAAGCAATAATACGGCGCTGATATAAGTGGCGTAACGCAAAGCGGACGCCGGACTCAGCTTTTCTAGTACTTTTATAGAAGCCACTCCTACAATAGAGGCCACCAGGCCCGCCATAATAATCAATAAAGGCAAGGCCATCCACTCCAAACGAGCAGGAGCGCACATGGCCGCCGTAGCACCGATTGCAATCGTAGCAATAACCGAGCCCACATACGACTCAAATATATCGGCTCCCATGCCGGCCGTATCACCCACACAATCACCCACATTATCGGCAATAACCGCCGGATTACGGGGATCATCCTCCTGGATACCGGCCTCTACTTTACCCACCAGATCAGCCCCCACATCGGCGCTCTTGGTGAATATACCGCCGCCTACCCTGGCAAACAGGGCAATCGAGCTGGCCCCCATGGCAAAGCCGTTAATATATTGGGCAGTCTGTGGATCACCCCCGAAAAAGTAGAAGAAGCCACCCACTCCGATCAAGCCCAGGCTGGCTACCGAAAGCCCCATTACCGCCCCGCCGGAGAAGGCCACCGTCAGCGCTTTCTCCTGACCGGAAACATTAGCCGCTTGAGTGGTACGCACATTAGCGCTGGTAGCGGCATTCATGCCGAAATACCCGGCCAGCATGGAACATATGGTCCCCGCTAAAAAGGCTAATGCCGTATAATGGTCAATCGCCACATAAAGCAACACCCCGACGATCACGATAAATATCGCCAAGATGCTGTATTCGCGCTTTAAGAATACCATCGCCCCTTCATGTATGGCGGCGGCAATCTCCTGCATAAGATCTGAGCCTGCCGGCTGACGCCTTATATACATGTAGATGCCCAAGGCAAAAAATAATCCCACTACTCCAAACACTGGTGCATAACTCGTCATACCTATCATCTTTTTTTGAATTCCTCCTAAGTTAGGTTTTTGGAATTTATGTTAATCAAACGCTTACACCGCTTTAAACTGACTGATTAAAGCGGTTCATGGCTGCTTCGAGGCCCTGCTCAACCAGCGTGCATACAGCCTCCTGCGCCTGATTCAGCATCTCCTGAACTACCGGCCATTCAGCTTTTGCAAATGGCCGCAGTACATAATCAGCAGCATCCACCTTCGCTGGGGGCTGATCGATACCCAAGCGTACCCTGGTAAATTCCTGGCTTCCCAAAGCAGCTATTATCGACGCTAGTCCCTTGTTCCCGCCGGCGCTGCCCTTGGCCCTGATCCTTAAAGCGCCCAGCGGCAAATTCAGATCATCGCAAACCACAACTATATCGGCCAGAGACAATCCCAAACCGCTAACTAAGCCCTTAAGCGCCCGACCGCTTAAATTCATATAGGTCATTGGCTTGACCAGTATAAGCGGTTCACCCGCCAATTCGCCCTGGCCGATTAAGGCTTTATACTTCAACTTGGCAAGCTCGATATCCAACCGTTGGGACAGGCCGTCCACTACCATAAAACCCAGGTTGTGCCTGGTATTTTTATACTTAACACCAGGATTTCCCAGGCCTGCAATTACTTTCAATCAAACCACCATTCATGGGGAAAACCGATCCCCCGCTAAATACTTTTCGATAGTTTTAAGATTTAATTCAAACAAAAAGGGCATGCTATGCCTACGACTTATCAGCCGAGTTTTCTTCAGCCGCCGCCTCTTCCGCTGCGTCTGCTTCCTCTGCCACGGGCGCTTCCACCTTGCTCGGTTCAATTACACTGGCTATCAGCTGTTCTGGATTATCCAAAACCTTGGACCCATCAGGCAGTTGCAGATCAGCCACATGGATTGATTTACCCAATTCGAGCTGACTTATATCTACATCGATATGCCCCGGAATTTGCCCCGGCAGGCATTCGATATTCAAGCTGCGCAAGTTATGTTCCAGAATCCCCCCCTGGTCTTTGACTCCTACCGCTTGACCAATCAACGCAACAGGTACTTCCACCTGAACAACTTTATCCATAGCAACTTCGTAAAGATCGATGTGCAGAATATCATGCCTTACAGGGTGAAGTTGAATCTCGCGGAAGATAACATTACGTTTGCTTTTTTCCTTTAAGCCCTGTATCTCAAGTTGCGACAGGGTACCCATTCCCATATCACTCCTTATGATTTTCAGTACATCCTTATTGTTAAGAATCAGAGATACATTGCTGCCCTTTCCTTTTCCACCATAAAGAGTAGCTGGAATGAGTCCCTGCTGCCGTAACTTGCGGGCAACCCCTTTACCACTCTCCTCTTTGAGTTGAGCGCTTCAAACTACTTGCTCCATAATATTTAAACCTCCAAATTCCAACCAGGGGGGTCAATGACCCCGAAGCTGGATTAATCACGGCAAGACCAGGCATGGCCTGGTCTTATCACAACATAAACCGCTACGTTATTGCCAACTCCGCCGCCTGCCGTCTACGGGTCTACGACCCCTACCGGACGGTAGCGGAGGCTTACTTTGAGATACGTCGCCATAAAACAACGCCGTTATATGAAAAACAGTTATATAAACAATGAACTAACTGAGCTGCCCTCGCAGATACGTCGAATGGCTTCACCTAATAACTCGGCCACTGATAATACCTTAATTTTAGAGCAGCGTTTATACTCCTCCCGCAGGGGAATAGTATCGGTAACCACCACTTCTGTAAAGGTGGAATTCTCTATATTCTGTAATGCCGGGTCCGAAAAAACCGCATGGGTACCACAGGCATATACTGCAAGAGCGCCCTCTTCCATTATACTCCTGGCCGCCTCACTCATCGTCCCGGCGCTATCGATTATATCATCTACAATAACCGCAGTCTTATCCTTAACCTCTCCGATAATATTCATTACCTTGGCCACCCCCGGTTCGGGGCGGCGTTTGTCCATAATCGCTAAAGAGGCGTTCAGGCGCGAGGCAAACGCCCGCGCTCGTTCCACCCCTCCGGCATCAGGAGAGACAATTACCAAATCCTTTAAATTCTTTTGTTTGATATATTCATGTATAACCGGCGTAGCAAACAGATTATCCACCGGAATGTTGAAAAATCCCTGAATCTGTCCCACATGCAAGTCCACCGTCAAGAGACGGGCTGCTCCGCTGGTGGTCAAAAGGTCTGCCACTAATTTAGCGGTAATGGGTACCCGCGGCTGCACTTTACGATCCTGCCGGGCATAGCCGTAGTATGGCATTACTGCGGTAACCCCATTGACTGAAGCCCGTTTCAGGGCATCTATCATAATCAGCAATTCCATCAAATTGTCATTTACCGGCGGGCAAGCGGATTGAATAACAAATACATTGGCCCCTCTTACATTCTCGTTTATCTGAACAAATAACTCCCCATCTCTGAAAGTACGTATATCGGCCTTAATTAAGGGCACCCCTAAATAACGACTTATACCTTCCGCAAGCGAACGGTTGGCCGTACCTGAGAACAATCTCGCTCCTTTTGAACTCAACATAACAACTCCATTTGATTACTACATAGATTGGCTGGGGCGGGAGGACTCGAACCTCCAAATGCGGGCTCCAAAAACCCGTGACTTGCCATTTGTCGACGCCCCAATAGTTAAAAAAAAGCCAAAAAGAGAGCGGATTTACCTATCCGCTCCTTCCTTAGATTCTTCTGTACCCTGTATATGCTAGGAGTCTGTCAGGCTCCTACAGAACCTTATTTAAGCCATTCATCCCGCTTGTCGGTATCAGCCTGGGGTTGACCAGGTTTCGCCAGTTCCTCCTGAAACGCCGCTAACACCTTATCCTCGATCATATTTCTGGTCTCATTATTCAACGGATGGGCCGTATCCCTGAAGGTGCCATCTTTCCTTTTCTTACTCGGCATGGCTACAAACAGCCCATTATCTCCTTTGATAATCTTCAAATCGCGAACTACAAAGGAATCATCAAAGGTAATAGTTACAAAAGCCTTCAACTTATCATCACTAACCGGATAGACACGCACTTCTGTAATATCCATCTATTACCCTCCATCGTAACTATAGTATCTAATGGATTTAGTTTAAGGTATGGGTTAAAAAAACCGACCAGCCAGCCTTATTTTGTGCCCGTAATTCCTGACAGACCACCTGCGCCTGCCCACGAGAGCCAAACAGTCCAAACACACTGGAACCGCTTCCACTCATCAATGACCCCAGTGCCCCTTTGGCTGAAAGATACTCCTTAATCTCTAAGATTACAGGATATTTCTTTATAACCGGAGCCTCCAAATCATTCGCAAGCCAACTCGCTATCTGGGCTGGTTTAAGCTTTTCAAACAGATTTGGTGGGATTGTAGTATAACTTTCTTTTTTTGTCAATCCCCAATTGAGTCCGGCATATGCCTCGGCTGCACTTACTCCAAAACCCGGATTAACCAACACCAACCACAGGGGTTTAAAATAAACAGGCTCCAGAAGTTCCCCCTTACCGCGGGCTATCGCCGGAGACCCCAAGATAAAGAAAGGCACATCCGCTCCCAATTGCGCTCCCAACTCAAGCAGCTGTTCCTGACTCACATTCAAATTCCATAGACGGTTTAGTCCCAAAAGCGCCGCCGCCGCATCACTGCTCCCCCCACCCAACCCGGCCGCCAGCGGAATGTTTTTATAGAGCTTAATTTTCACCCCTGATTTTACAGCACCCATACGCTGTATGGCCTGCGCCGCTTTATAGACTAAATTATCTTCAAGCGCCTGCAACTGTGGATGGTCACAGCATAACTCTATCCCGGCGGGAGCCTCTTCCAATACTATACGGTCATAAAGGCTGATGGGTAACATAAGGCTTTCCAACTCATGATAGCCGTCCGCCCGTTTGCCCAACACCTTAAGATACAGGTTTATTTTAGCTGGAGTCTGTATGGTTATACTAGTCATTGTTTTGTATTGATGTATAGTAATTTATATTTTAACCACAGAGGCAGGCAAGCCTGCTTCACAGAGGAATGACAAATGCCAAAGCTCAAATGTCAAATGAATACATAAGTTCAAATGTCAAACCAAACAATCATGACGGGGGCAGGAGGTTAACCTTTGACCATGGTGGAAAAGTCCACCTGAATTGCGCCAGCTTACCTTGGCGCACTTGAGACTTGACCCCGTCAATCTTTATAAACCTAATTCCCTTTACAATAAGACAATAGGTAAAGGTTCTTTGTAATTTGCTGGGTAACTTGTACGCTTTATATTCGTCAAAACAAGTCGCTTCACATTTGCATTATGTCTCCCTTGAGGGGGAGGTGTAACAATATCAAAAATTATTTTCCATACCCGAGTATAGTTTCGGAAAAGTTCTTCTGTGTTTCTGGCAAGACTTTGTTGAATGTAATGAATTTTGTTTGCTCCTCCGAGACAAAATAAATTTGTGTTAATAAGCATATGAATGATACCTGGATTGTGGAACCTAAGTTGTTTCTTGCAAGCATCTTTTAAAATTGGTAAAATTTTTTGTGTATTATCCCACTACTGTCCGGTTAATAATCGAATAAATTCAACTGGATACAACCAGATGTTTCAGTTTTTTGGTAATCACATTGCGTAAGTAGCTGATAAATATGAGGTCTCTCGAATAAAGAGATGCTCAAAATTTGCAAAATTGT
>JAJRUU010000088.1 GCA_024277605.1 bacterium | reverse complement strand
CTAATGGCAGAAAAGGACAAGTGGGGTTCAGCATCTTCAGGGTTGGTATGAATGCTCTAAAATACCTGGGAGATACAATACTAAAAACAGTCTGGCTCCCCTTACTGGAACCTTTAACCTAAAACTGTCCACGACTCAGGGATGAACCCTGTTTACACAGGGCAGCTTCTGAGCATTATTCTTATTTAATATTTTAACTGCTTGACAATTGGGCTTAAGCTATTGTAGCATTAGGCCGTAATAGCTCACAGAAAAGAGTGTAGTGACTTTTATGTCATTAATAAGCTCTTCTAACCCGATCTATTCATAAATTCAGACTGGGTTTGCAAGACATCCCTTGTGAAATAAGGTTTATGAGCCAACGTCCTGAAAAGGCGGGCTGTGCCTGTCCGAATTTTTCGGGCTAAGGAGTCCTTGCTCTAAGAGTTCCTTAAATTTTATCAACCAGGAATTGCACATACAAATGGGTTCAATGTTTTTAGAAAAATTAGTTGTTGGTGTGTTGGATGTAAATTGTTATGTTATTGGTTGCAAAGAAACCAATGAGGGTGTGGTAATCGATCCAGGGGGCCGAGAGCAGGAAATACTGGACATACTAAAGCAGGAAAACTTACGGCTCAAGTATATTATAAATACCCATGGGCACCTCGACCACAGCGTGGGTAACAGCTATTTGCAGGAAAATACAGAAGCCAAAATCGCCATCCATGCTGAAGACGCCATTATGTTGGTTATCCCTCAAGACCCTTTGTTGTCATTGATGCTACACGAATATGTTATGGTGCCTGCCGATATTGAATTGCATAATGATGATATTATAAACATCGGCAATATCGAATTACGGGTGATTCACACCCCAGGCCATACTCCGGGAGGCATGTGTTTGTTAGGCGACGATATAATTTTCACCGGAGACACTTTATTTGCAGGCGGTATCGGCCGTACTGATCTGGTGGGCGGGTCTTATACTACCCTTGTCCAATCTATAAAAGACAGGCTATTGGTGTTGGATGGCGGCTTAAAAGTGTTGCCGGGTCATGGAGGCCCATCCAGTATAAAACATGAACGCGAAAGCAACCCCTTCCTTTAGAGCGGATTGGATGAACGCCTTGGTCTCCCCAATTGATAAAAACAAGCTCAATCCCTCCTGGATAAGAATATTTATAGAGATAGCCATTGTTCCTATGGCCACCACCACCTTTGAACTATTGTTGGTGGGTTTTGCCACCTTCTTCCCTACACACCTGTTTGAAATAGAACACCCCATTATCATTGGTTGTCAAATTATCACCGTCAGTACGACAGTAGCCTTCTTTCAAGGTTGTCGTTCATGGGGCTATTTGTCTTATTTGGGGAAGTCGATCGATACTTTCAAAAAATATTATTGGCTGTCAGGCGCACTTGTGGTCATCCCACTTAATTTGTTAGTTATGCTGTATTTTACCTTATATAGCCAGAACCCTGCTATCGACCCGGCCAATGCCAACCATATCCAACTACTAGCTGTCTTGTTGACGGGGCTTAATTTTGCCGTTGGAATATGGGGGAGTAAAAAGCAATACTTAACTATCAAGCAAAACCTGTCCAAAGGGCCAATGCAGTTTTTCTTCCTTGCGGTAGGTTTCTCTTTAGCTTTTTGGTTTATGATTTTTGGCGTAACCAGTTTTATATCCAGATAGACGCATAATCCCGGCAAGCATATTTTACTCATATCAGGAGCACAAGGGTGACTATTTCTGCCGCTCAGATAACAATCAGGCTACTGATAGCGGCGGTATTCGGTGGAATAGTCGGCTTGGAGCGCGAGCGTTATAACCAACCCGCCGGTTTCAGAACGCACCTCATTTTGTGCGTGGGGTCGTGTTTGATGATGATGGTCTCCATTTTCGTAGCGCTCGATATCGGCAATCCGGCACATACGGCAGACCCTGGACGTATTGCGGCCCAAGTAATCAGCGGTATAGGTTTTTTGGGAGCCGGCGCCATATTGCGTTTCGGGATATCGGTTAAAGGCTTGACCACCGCCGCCAGTTTGTGGACAATTGCCGGCGTTGGACTGGCGGTAGGCTCCGGTTTTTACCTGGGAGCCGCCATTACCACTGTCCTGATGATATTAGCGCTCAGTATGCTGAAGAAAATGGAGAAGCATATTTTAGTCGGCAGCGATAATCAGAATATGACGGTAGCCGCCCGCGACGTACCGGGAATAATCGGCCAGATCGAACAGGCTCTGAGTAAACATAACACCTCTGTGGTAAGTATCAGGATGGAGAAGAGCAGTTTTACGCATATGATAGAACTACAAGCTATTATTAAAAAAGCAAAAAACACAAGGGTTCCCGATATAGCTGCGGAGTTGACATCCATTCCCGATGTTACTGAGGTGGAGATTCAATAAGGAGCTTAGATGGAAAAAAAAGCCGTTGTATTACTGAGTGGGGGAATAGATTCCAGCACTACTTTAGCTATAGCCAATGATCAGGGTTACCAGGTGCATGCCCTGTCCGTAAATTATGGGCAGAAAAACCAATTTGAACTGCAAAAAGCTCAAGCCATTGCTAAATTCTTTAAGGTCAAACAACACCTGATAACCAATCTTGATTTGCGTCCCTTCGGGGCTTCCGCCTTGACTACCTCCCAGGAAGTGCCAAAAGGACGTAATCTGGAGGAAATCGGCACACATATCCCGGTTACTTATGTCCCGGCCCGAAATACTATTTTTTTCTCTTTAGCCCTCTCCTGGGCTGAGGCGTTAGGTGCAGAGCATATATTCAT
>JAJRUU010000011.1 GCA_024277605.1 bacterium | reverse complement strand
TACTGCGACAAGTGATAAACATATCCATTTTCCCGGTCATTTTCGTTAAATAGTCACGCTATTCGCCTCAAATGATCGAAAAAATGGACTATATTTCTCACTTGCCTCGCTACGAACCCCAAAGTCCGACAGACTCCTAGGCTGAATTTATGAATAGACCGGGGTTCAATATTATGCACATATCCAGCAAAAGCACCTACCTCCATAAAAAGAGCCGGATTTTGAGCTTTACTTTTTTGGTTCTCCTGGCCTTTAGCGCCCTTATCCTGAGGTTGTGGTATCTCCAAATAATCCAGTATGCTACATACAACGACTTATCAAAAAACAATCGTATTCGACTGGTACGCGTCAAATCACCCCGCGGAATTATTTACGATAAGAATATGATCCCGATAGCTACCAATCGCCCGGCATTTGATGCTTCCTTAATCAGAGAAGATATTAGCGGTGAACTAAAAGACGTAATTATGCCTTTAAGCAACTTGTTGAAAATGGACTTCGCACAACTTATGACCACTGTTACTCAAAGTCATAAGCCATTCCAACCCATCATCCTCAAACATGATTTAGCTTTCGCAGAAGTGGCTCGTCTGGAAGAGCACAAAATGGAGTTATCCGGCATGGTCGTTCAGGTAAACCCGGCGCGCAGTTATCCCTTTGGTCATTTAGCCTCTCATCTTCTGGGCTACATGGGAGAGATCAGTGAACAACAATTAAAACACACTCAATATCACAAATTCAAACTGGGAGATTTTATCGGGCAAGCTGGAATTGAAAAAATATTTAACTCCGTACTAACCGGCGTTGATGGTGGAAAGCAAGTCGAGGTGAATGCCCAGGGCCGGGAGCTCAAGGTGTTGGGTGAGCTGGAACCCGAACCAGGGTTGGATTTGATCCTAAACCTGGATACCCGCCTGCAAATGTTGGCCGAAAAATTGTTTGGGGAGAAAACCGGAGCCTTGGTGGCCTTGAATCCTCAAAACGGTAAAGTGCTCTGCCTGGTGAGCAAACCCTCATTTGATCCTAATAAATTCGCCATAGGCATTTCGCAGAAGGATTGGAATGCTATCCTGTCTGATTTAAACGACCCCCTGCAGAATAGAGTTATTCAAAGCCACTATCCCCCGGGTTCGGTGTTTAAGATATTGATGGCTACCGCAGCCCTGGAGGAAAACGTAATTGATAGTCAGACTTCCCTGACCTGTAACGGAGTATTCCGCCTCGGGCGGGGGAGTTATGATTGTTGGAAGCGGGGCGGACATGGCACGATACAAATTCACCAGGCGCTGGTTCACTCCTGCAATGTGTTCTTCTACCAAGTGGGTAACAACCTGGGCATTGAAAACATTGCTTTCTGGGCCTTTAAGATGGGGCTGGGGAAGGCGACCGGCATCGATCTGCCGGATGAGAAAACAGGGTTGGTTTCCACCCCTGAATGGAAACTAAAGGCCATCGGAGAAAAATGGCAGCCGGGTGAAACTATTTCTGTTTCTATTGGTCAGGGATATTTATCTACCACCCCTATTCAATTGGCTAACCTGGTAAGTGCGGTGGCCAATGGCGGTATACTTTATAAGCCCTGGATTGTGGATCGTATCGTAAACGCCGACGGAGAAATCAAACGTATTTATCATCCTGAAATATTGGCGAAACCAAGTCCGGCTGAATCTACTCTACAGACAGTTCGCAGGGGGCTATACGGAGTGGTCAACGAACAGGGAACCGGCGGCCGGGCCCGAGTGCCGGGGTTGGATATTGCCGGCAAAACCGGCACTGCTCAGGTGGTAAGCAAGAAAGCCACTGAAGAGACCGCTGCAGAAGATGTTCCTGATGAGCTTAAGGATCATGCCTGGTTTGTAGCTTTTGCCCCAGTCGATAATGCCGAGATTGCCTTGGCGGTGATGGTGGAACACGGCGGACATGGCGGAAGCGCTGCGGCTCCGATTGCCAGGGAATTAATTAAAGAATTCTTTAAACTAAAGGGAACCTGGCCCCCTCCCAAAGAAGCACAGCCGCTTACATGAGGAACCCGTATAATGTTTGACAGGCGATTAATCCTTCACTTCGACTGGGTACTATTACTCCTTGCTATAGTAATGTGTTTTGAAGGGATAATGATAGTATATAGCGCAACTCATAATGTAAGCGGCCAACTTCATCTAAAGCAACTATACTGGGTGTTGATAGGATTGGGAGCAATGTTGATTGTAATAAGCATTGATTACCACACCTGGGGAAGATTTGCCTATGCATTATATGCGGTCAATGTATTACTTTTAATCTTGGTACTGCTTGGTGGACAGACCAGCCAGAACGTTGGCCGGTGGCTAAAATTCGGTGGATTTAGTATCCAGCCCTCCGAATTCATGAAGCTCACTTTTATTCTTGCGCTGGCTACTTATTTTAAACAAAGTAAAGATCGCCATGGTTTCTTTGGCGATGTTTTTGTTCCCTCAATCTTATTAGCTATTCCCCTGGGTTTAATTGTAAAACAACCCGACCTGGGCACAGCGATTACGTTGATTCCCATATTTTTATCCATATTATTTATTGCCGGGGTTGAATTCAGGCATATTTTATACCTTATACTCCCGGGTGTTTTATTTACTCCTTTTGCCTGGGGGCTAATCAAGGAATATCAGCGAAACCGCATTCTGGTATTCCTGAATCCCAATGCCGATCCCTTAGGTGCGGGTTATCACTTAATCCAATCCAAAATTGCAGTGGGATCAGGCGGTTTATGGGGCAAGGGGTTTTTGATGGGCACCCAAAACAGACTTAATTTCCTGCCGGCTCAGCATACAGATTTCATATTTTCAGTGCTATCGGAGGAATGGGGATTCATCGGGATTCTATTGACATTAGGGCTTATCTTATTTATTATCTTAAGAGGAACGGACATTGCCTTCCACAGTAAAGACCGGATGGGCATGGTGTTGGCTATGGGAATAGTAGCCAGCCTTACTTTTCACGTATTCATTAATGTAGGGATGGTTACCGGATTGATGCCCATAACCGGCCTTCCGCTTCCCTTTCTCAGCTACGGAGGTTCTTCAATTATTAACACGTTGATAGGAATTGGTTTTTTGCTGAATATACGGATGAGAAGATTTATCTAATACACCCGATCTATTCATAAACTCAGACTAGATTCGCAAGACATCCCTTGTGAAATAAGGTTTATGAGCCAACGTCCTGAAGAAACAGGCTGTGCCTGCCCGAATTTTTCGGGGTAAAGAAGGAACTGAACTTTACTACATGCTGGTCAATCGTTTTCCGAAAGGAGCCATAAAAGCTCCTGAAAAATGTCAGACCACGCATGATTGTATAATATGCGGGAAACCGGTCATAGAATTTTGTTTGAGAAAACAAGGATGGGTGCGTGAAAAACACAGTTGTGAAGCATCCGAGTAAATATTTACATGCATGATTTAAAATCTTTTTTGCCACAGGTCAGTAAACCGACCAGGTATATAAATCAGGAAATAAACGCTATCCATAAGGATACCGCCAAAGCAGACACCAAGGTGGCGCTTGTTTTCCCTGACGTATACGAGATTGGTATGTCTAACTTAGGCCTGCATATCCTGTATAATATTCTGAATGCCCGCGATGATGTTGTGGCTGAACGCAGCTATGCCCCCTGGGTGGACATGGAGGATATTCTAAGGCTTAACAATAGCCCGTTGTGCAGCTTAGAGTCTTCTACGCCATTGCTTGAGTTTGACATCGTGGGTATTAGCTTGCCGTATGAGATGTGTTATACCAACGTGTTAAACATTCTGGATCTTGCGCATATTCCATTGCGGGCGGCTGAGCGGGATGCACATTTTCCCTTGATTATCGGTGGCGGCGCATCTGTCTACAACCCTGAACCATTGGCCGAATTTTTTGATTTTTTTCTCCTGGGGGATGGAGAAGAGGCTATTTTAGAGATAGTCGATGTTTATAGCCAATGGAAAGCCGGTGGCGGGGATAAGCAGTCATTATTGGAATCACTTGCCCGGATTAGCGGTGGATATGTACCCTCACTGTTTGAACCTTCGTACAATCGCTCAGGAGAGATAGCCTTGATCGCTCCGCTCCTCCCAGACTATACCCACGTAAAGCGAAGAGTACTGACTGATTTCGATAAAACCCCCTACCCTACCAAGCCGGTCATCCCCTATATGGGTATCCTGCATGACCGGATCAACATAGAGATTGCCCGCGGCTGCACCCGCGGCTGCCGCTTCTGTCAAGCCGGGATAACCTATCGTCCGGCGAGAGAGAAATCCCCCCAACTGATTGAACGCTTATTGGCAGAATCTTTAGCCAACAGCGGCTATGACGAAGTTTCATTCTCTTCACTCAGCGTCGGCGATTATTCCTGTTGGCCCCAGTTGCTCGAGCTGATGAAAAAACATGCGCCGGAGCATATTTCATTTTCACTGCCCTCATTGCGTCCCGGAACCCTGAGCGCTGAGATGATCGACCAAGTAAGCCAGGGCCGGAAAACCGGCTTTACTATCGCCCCCGAAGCCGGTACAGAGCGCCTTAGACGGGTTATAAACAAGGGTATCACGCATGAGGATATTATGGAAACGGCCACGGCGGTATTTAAGGCCGGCTGGTCGAAGCTGAAACTCTATTTCATGATAGGCTTACCTACTGAAAAGCAGGAGGACTTAGAGGGGATTGTGGCAACGGTGGAGGAGATAAATAAGATAGCCCGGAAAACCGGCGCCCCCCGCCCCAAGCAGCTGAATGTAGGTATTTCCTTCTTCGTACCCAAACCCCACACCCCCTTTCAGTGGTGGCCGCAAGATAGCTTAGCTGACATGCGGGCCAAACAACTTTTTCTAAAAAAACGTTTAACCCGGCGTAATTTCCAGCTGAAATGGCAACAGCCGGAGGTTAGTTACCTCGAGGGACTGCTGGCCCGCGGAGACCGAAAACTGGGAGCGCTGCTGTTTCGAGCCTGGCAAAAAGGGGCTAAGTTTGATGCCTGGTCGGAGCATTTTGATTCATCTCACTGGGAAGCTGCGCTGGCTGACTGCGCTATTGCGCCGGATTTTTACTTAACCCGCTCACGGGGCTTACAAGAAAAACTCCCCTGGGAACACCTGCACACCGGGGTAACCAAGGAATTTCTGCTTGGCGAATATGAACGGGCGCTAAAAGGCGAGGTTACTCCTGACTGTCGGCAGCAAAAATGTGTAAACTGCGGCGTATGCGATGCGGAGGTAAAAATGATGCGCAAAAATGATACCGTATCGACGAAAGGAGCTACGGCTTGTCAACTACCGGCAGATACGCCAGCATCCCGCTTTCGCATGCGAGCCAAATTTGCAAAACGGGGTGATTTAAAATTTATCTCGCATTTAGATTTGTGCCGCACAATGATTCGGGCAATACGTCGCGCAGGCTTACCCATTAACTATTCACAGGGGTTTCATCCCCATCCCAAGGTATCCTTTAGCGCCGCATTGCCGGTAGGCACCCAAAGCAGCGCTGAATATCTGGATATGGAACTTGGAGAATCGCTGCAGGCTTTTGAGGTAACCCAGCGGCTCAACAAAGTCTTACCCACTCAATTACAAATAGAGACGGTAATGCCGATACCGCTTAGCTTTCGCTCTCTATCTCAAATAAGCGATACATTCGGTTACCGCATCGGCATTCCCTGTTATGCTGACGGGGAGGACGGGGAGAGCGCTGACACATTGCTACATGCGTCACAGGGGGCACAAGAAGCACATATTCAAAATTTTCTGGCCCAATCCAGCATCATATTGGAGCGGGCTGACAAACAAGTTGACATCCGACCGGCAATCATTAAATTAGAACTGGTGCAGGCGGAGGCAAAACAGCTTGAGCTGGAGCTTATATTAAAATCCCAGATTCGTCCTCAAGAGGTTATCCGCAAACTGTACCGCTTGAGTAGCTCCCGCTTGGCACAGCTTCAGATTGAACGGATCGGCATCTGGAATACTATTGAAAACAAATGGCATACCCCACTTGAGGTAAGCAGTTAATAAGGCACGCATTATTTGGGCCAAGGAGAAGAATTAATTATGCAACGAGAAATTATCATAAATTCCTCTGAAACGGAAACCAGGGTGGCGCTATTGGAAAACAGCATCCTGGCCGAGCTCTACATTGAGCAGAAAACTAAACGAGGGATAACCGGCAATATTTACAAGGGGAAGGTCACTAAGGTACTACCTGGAATGCAGGCCGCTTTTGTGGATATTGGACTATCCAGGGATGTGTTTTTGTATGTGTCTGATATATACGACCATTTGGATGAAAACGAGCCGTTGATATGTGACGAAGAAGATCCTGATGAACTTGCCCTCCTAAAGAAGAACGATTTGCCAAAAGACAAAGACAAGGATAAGACCAAAAAGCCGCCCAAGGAATCAATAGAAACACTCCTTAAACAAGGGCAAGAGGTTTTAGTGCAGGTAGCCAAAGAGCCTATCGGCACCAAAGGCGCCCGGGTCACCTCCCACATCACCGTTCCCGGGCGTTATCTGGTGCTGATGCCCACCGTCGATCATGTCGGAGCCTCTCACCGTATCACCGAACAAGCGGAACGCCTGCGGTTAAAAGACATAATAAAGAGAATAAAACCCCCGAATGTGGGCCTGATTTTGCGTACCGTGGGTGAAGGCAAGGCCGAGAGCGAGTTTGTTTCGGATATGCAATTTTTAAGTAAATTATGGAGTAATGTCTTAAAGAAAAACGAAACCGCCGCCGCTCCGAGTCTGCTGCATCGTGATTTGGATTTAGTATTAAAAACACTGCGGGATATTTTCACCCCCGATATTGACCGCCTAATCACCGATTCAGTTGAGGAATACGAAAGATGCCTGGAGTTTGTAGATACGCTTTTACCCGCACTTACTTCCAAGGTAAAGCTGTATCTGAAACAGCGCCCCATTTTTGACTATCTCAACATTGAAGCCCAAGTCGATAAGGCCCTGAAGAAAAAGGTGTGGCTCAAATCCGGCGGCTATATCGTAATCGATGAAGCTGAAGCCCTGGTGGCCATCGATGTAAATACGGGTAAGTATGTGGGCAAGAAAAATCTGGAAGACACTATCTTAAAGATAAACTTAGAAGCGGTCAAAGAGGTGGTGCGCCAGGTACGCTTAAGGGACCTGGGGGGTATAATCGTTATCGATTTCATCGATATGGCCAAGGAGCCAAACCGCAAAGCGCTCATGAGTACGTTGAACGAAGAGTTAAAGAAAGATCGCACCCGCACCCAGGTATTGCAGCTGAGTGAACTGGGGCTGGTACAGATGACCAGAAAGCGTATCAAGCAAAGTCTGGGTAAGGTACTGACCAAACCCTGCCCCTACTGCATGGGCAATGGCCGGATTAAATCCGATAAAGCCATTTTAACCAGCTTAAACCGTGAAATTTCTCAATCAATTAAAAAACTAAACGGGGATGATGTGTTAATCAGAGTGCATCCGACAATCGCCAATCTGCTCTGCGGTAATAAGAAGCGGGAACTCAACCGCTTACAGAGAACTTACGGCAAAAGATTCACCATCCAGGCTGATGATAATCTGCATCAGGAGCAGTTTGACCTTGCGTCTCTCTAACCCGAAAAATTCGGGTCTTGTTATGGGCGAATAGACATTTAGTTGAAAACTATAAAGTTATCAGTTTACTCTCCCTGTCCCCTTGGACAAACAAAGTGTTATTGGACATTGGCTCATAAACCTTATCCAGCAAGGGGTGTCTTGCGAATCTAACCTGAATTTATGGACAGGTGGGGCTAATGGGCATAGCCCAGGGAGATCTTGCGCCGCTATACATACCACAGCAGCTTTACCAGTCACCAATCAGTCACAACTAAAAAAACAAAACGCAGTAACCTGTTGAAATATGGTGCGCCCTAGAGGACTCGAACCTCCGGCACAGGGATTAGGAATCCCTTGCTCTATCCATAACTGAGCTACGGGCGCAATGTTATTTACTAAAACCTCTGTATCCCGAAAAATTCGGGTCTTGTTATGGGCGAATCGACATTTAGTTGAAAATTATAAATTTATCAGCTTCCTGTTCAACCGCCTCGGACAAACAAAGTTTTATTGGACGTTGGCTCATAAGCCTTGGCTCATAAACCTTATCTCACGGGGGATATCTTGCAAACCCAGACTAAATTTATGAATAGATCAGGGTATAGCGCTTGTTGCATGTGAATATAACACATCAATTTTTTTTGGACAAGTCCCCTGTGTTCAAATTTCACAAAAGTCTGGGCGTTTGTCGTCCTTTTAATACGTTTTAAGCCATCTGCGCCTGCCTAAAAGATTCCGACATTTTATGAATTTTCTGAATACATCACCCCTTTATTCAAACACTTATATATGCTAATATATAAAACATTCATCAAACCATTTTTAGGAGAATGAAGGTTGGCGACAAATGACAAGAAAATTTCCAACATCAAACGCTTAAGGCAAATTGTCAATGCCTTTGTAAGACACGGCCTGGGGCATCTGGTTAAGCTTACCGGTTTGGATACCTACATATCCTTGGGAAAGCGGCTGTTGTTAATAAAAGAGAGTGAGGAAAAGGTACAATACACCAACCCACAGCGGATGGTGCTTGTTTTTGAAGAGCTGGGGCCCACATTCATAAAACTGGGGCAGATTTTAAGTACCCGCAAGGATCAACTGCCGCGGGAGTATATCAATGAATTTGAAAAACTACAGGACAGTACCGCCCCGCTCCCCTTTGAAAAGCTGGATATAGTTTTCGAATCATAATTTGGAAAAAGTACTGTCGATGCTTTCGATTTTATTGATAAAACCCCCATCGCATCAGGTTCTATCGGTCAGGTGCATGCTGCCCGACTTAAAACCGGCGAAGATGTGGTGCTTAAAATCAGGAAACCGGGCATTGAACACATTATAAGCGCCGATATAAAAATACTGTACTTCCTGGCTAACCAGATCAATAAGATGTTAGTTAAAGACAATAAGGTGCTTTGTCCGGTTGAGGTTGTCAGAGAGTTTGAAAAGGTAATAAATAATGAGCTGGATTTTGTTTTAGAAGGCCGGAACATTGAGCGTTTTCAACACAATTTTGCCGAGAATCCCAAGGTGCATTTTCCGCATGTTTACTGGGAATACTGCTCATCGCGAGTGCTGGTAATGCAGCGTATAGAAGGCATCCCCATAGGGAATATCCAAGCATTGCGAGATAATGGACACGACCTAAAGCAGATTGCGCTGGAACTTTTCCAACTTTCACTGCAACAGATGTTTATCGATGCTTTCTTCCATGCCGATCCGCATCCCGGGAATTTTATAATCATGCCCGATGGGGTAATAGGTATAATCGATTGCGGCATGGTGGGATTTATGGAAGAGCATTTTGTGAATGCGTTTATTGATTGTTTCGCCGGCCTGTTTTTAAAAAATTACGATATGGTGGTAAATGGGTATATGGCGGTGGGCACCATTACCGATGACATTAATCTGGAGGCTTTTAGAAACGATATCCGAAATTTCGCCGAACACTACATGAGCACTTCATTAAATAGCATGAGTATCAGGTCGCTTATGGATGATGCCATTGAAATCGGGGTGCGCAATAAAATGAAAATCCCGGCGGCTATGCTTTTTACCAGCAAAGCGCTGATTACCATTGAAGGAACCATTAGAAAGCTGGATCCGGCGTTTGATTTTGTGGGTCATAGTACCGAATTCGCCAAAACCATCGTTATAAAGAAAAAATTCGATCCGAAACAACTTCTCTCCGATATGATCAGTTTTGTTTCCGGCATGTCGCTTCTTTTTAAGGCGCTCCCGCGGCAGACTTCGAAAATCCTATCTATGGTGGAAGAGCAAAAAATAGCAGTCAATGTAAACTTAGTAGGCTTAGATGATTTTCAGAAAAAGATAGAAAGCTTTACGGCTTGTATTGCGCTGGCGGTTATTTCAGCCGGGTTAGGGGTAGCTTCCTCGCTGATTATTCAGGCGAAAATCCCCCCCCTTGTATCTGAAGTATCGTTGCTTGGTATATTTGGCTACCTGATGGCGGTGGTACTGGGTATGTGGGTGGTGTATTTGATTACCAGGAAGAGCAAATAAAAAATTAGGTAAACTGCATGAATAGAAGGCCAGGTCTTGCATTGCCACATTTTATTTGGTGTGATCGGCTTATGTAGCAACTATTGCGGATAGGGGGTAGGTCGGCCTTCAGGCCGACACTCTCTTATGGCGGGCTAAAGCCCACCCTACCCCTGGTTTTTTCGCTGAAGAATCTAATTAGACCCTTCGCTTCACTCAGGGTGACTAACTTAAGCAGGGTGACAATTTAAAATAGACAGCGCACTGGGTTTTTGCTACAGTTTCTGTATGGTAACTGCGCAGACTTTGAGTTCGGGTATTTTGGCCACCGGATCAAGCTCGGCGATGGTCAGCGTATTAGCCGCTGCTTCGGCAAAGTGAAAGGGAATGAACACCACTCCCGGCCCTACCCTATCGGTAACCTGGGCTTTTATGCTTATCTCTCCCCGGCGAGAGCTTACTTTAACCTGCTCCCCATTATTTACCCCCAGCTTTTTGGCATCCTGAGGGTTTATCTCCACCATCCCCTCCGGCACATGCTCATCTATAGCCTTGGCCCGGCGGGTCATCGTGCCGGTGTGGAAATGAAACAGCAAGCGGCCGGTGGTTAAGATTAGCGGGTATTCGGCATCCGGCCACTCCGGGGGTTCCTTAAACTGAATCGGGCTGAATAATCCCAAGCCCCTAGAGAATTTATCCTTATGCAAAAATTTAGTACCGGGATGATCTTTATCGGGACAGGGCCATTGTAACCCCTCGCCCTTAAGCCTGTCATAGCTTATACCGCCATAGATGGGAGTAAGTGCGGCTACCTCATCCATAATATGAGCTGCTGAGTCATAACCCATTTTATAGCCTAACCTGCGGCTCACATCACACACAATACCCCAATCCACTCGTGATCCACCCGGCGGATCAATCGCCTTATATATACGCTGCACCCGGCGTTCGGTATTGGTAAAAGTGCCCTCACGCTCGGCAAAACTGGCTGCCGGTAATATTACATCCGCCAGCTGCGCTGTCTCAGTCAGGAAAATATCCTGCACTACCATAAAATCCAGCCCTGAGAGGGCTTTTTTAACCTTATTTAAATCAGGATCGCTGACCATAGGGTTTTCACCCATAATATACAGACCCTTAATTTTATCTTTGGCGGCAGCCTTTATCATCTCCACCACTGTCAGTCCCACCTCACCCGGCAGTTTTACTCCCCAGGCCTGCTCAAACTTATCCCTGGCCGCGGCATCGATTACCTTCTGATAACCGGGATAAACATTAGGCAGCGCCCCCAGATCGCAGGCCCCCTGCACATTATTCTGTCCCCTAAGTGGGTTAACCCCGGTGCTCTCCCGGCCGATATTTCCGGTAAGCATGGCCAGATTGGCAATCGATTTAACATTGTCCGTACCGGCCACATGCTGGGTAATCCCCATGGAATAGAGGATAGATCCTCTCTCTCCTTGAGCATATATGCGAGCCGCAGCTACTATATCAGCCTCGGCGACACCGGTTATTTCAGCTACTTTATCCGGCGGGTAGTCAAGGACTGTTTTTCAAACTCAGCAAAGCCCTCAGTGCGTTCGGCAATAAAGGTTTTATCTTCCAAACCCTCATTTAAAATTACATGCATTAAACCATTCAGCAGGGCTACATCGGTACCCGGCTTTTGGCGCAGCCATACGTCGGCATACTGCACCAGCCTGATCTTGCGCGGATCGGCCACAATCAGCTTGGCGCCCCGCTCACGTACAGCTTTTAACACTTGCAGGCCAATAATAGGATGGCTATCGGTAGTATTTGAACCAATGGCGAAGATTACATCCGCCCCACCCACCTCGGCGATGGAATTGGTCATCGCCCCTGAGCCGAAGGTAGTGGCTAACCCGGCTACGGTAGAGGCATGGCACAATCTGGCGCAGTGATCCACGTTATTTGTGCCGATACAGGCCCGCATAAATTTCTGGAAAACATAATTATCCTCATCGGTACATTTAGCTGAGCTCAAGCCCCCGATACTGTCCGCCCCATGTTTTTGCTTTATCCTGCCCAGTTTTTCAGCTACTAAAGATAATGCTTCCTCCCAAGTGGCCCCCCTGAAACCGTCATCCTGTCTGATAAGCGGGGTAGTAAGCCTTCCTTTATGATTCACAAAGTCATAGCCGAAACTACCTTTTACGCACAGTGAACCGTTATTGACAATAGTCCCTTTTTGTGGGGTAACCTTAACCAGCTGCTGATTCTTGGTATGCAAAGTAAGGTTGCAGCCACAGCCGCAAAACGGGCACACCGATTTCGTCTGTTCTAAATCAGCCGTTCTCCCCTTAAAGCGGGCTATTTTCGAATTAATGGCGCCGGTAGGGCAGGCATGAAAGCAGGAACCGCATAAGATACAATCCAGCGGTTTATCAAAGGCGGTAGAAATCTTGGCGCAAAAACCGCGCTGGGCAAAATCGACCGCACCCACCGCTTGCACCTCATCGCACACCCGCGCACAACGTCCGCAGAGAATGCATTTTTTATGATCGTACTCTAAAAATGGATTATTGCCATCAGGCTCGTAATTGCGGGTCTCACCCTGATAGCGGCTCTCCTGTATACCATACTCATAAGCCAGGCGCTGCAATTTACAGTTACCGTCTTTTTCGCAGGTGATACAGCGGCAATCGTGATCCGAAAGTATAAGCTCCACCACGAATTTGCGGGCTTTATGAATTTCGTCCGAATCGGTGGTTACCTGCATTCCTTCTGCAACCGGAGTAGTGCAAGCCGCCAGCAGTTTAGGATTACCCTTTACCTGCACCAAGCACACCCGGCATCCTCCAAAGGGTTTAAGCAGGCTGAAGTTGCACAAATACGGAATTTTGACCCCGCACTGCTTGGCCGCCTCCAATATAGTAGCGCCAACTGGCGCTGAGACTTTTTTATCGTCAATGCTAACGTTTATCATCTGTCATCCTAAATACTAATAAATAGCTGCAAATGGGCAGGCCTCGATACAGGCCCGGCATTTTATACATTTATCTTTATCAATTTCAGCGGGCACTTTTTTGGCACCCCCAGTGATTGCTTCTGTAGGACAAACTTTTAGACACAAAGTGCATGATTTACATAACTCGGCATTCACGGTAAAGCGCAGCAACGCCGAGCAACGCCCCGAGGGGCATATTTTGTCCTGTATATGCGCATCGTATTCCTCGCGGAAGTAACGAATGGTAGACAACACCGGATTGGGCGCAGTTTGGCCCAATCCACACAGAGAGGTACTCTTTATCAACTCACCCATCTCCTGTAGGAGACCTACGTCTCCTTCTTCTCCTTTGCCGCTAGTTATACGTTCCAGCACCTCCAGCATGCGCTTGGTGCCGATACGGCAGGGCACACATTTACCGCACGATTCATTCTGCGTAAAGTTTAAAAAGTAGCGCGCCATATCCACCATACAAGTGGATGAATCCATGATCACCACTCCACCGGAACCCATAATCGCTCCGGCGCTGACCAGTGAATCATAGTCAATAGTTATATCCATTAAGCCAGCCGGGATACAGCCGCCCGACGGCCCGCCTAACTGCGCCGCTTTAAATTTCTTGCGATTGGGAACACCGCCGCCGATTTCGTTCACCACTTCCCTTAGGGTAATCCCCATGGGCACTTCGATCAAACCGGTGTTTTTTATCTTGCCGGTTAAGGCGAATACTTTGGTACCCTTACTCTTCTCGGTACCCACGCTGGCAAACCAGTCCCCACCCTTTAGAATAATACTGGGGATGTTGGCCCAGGTCTCTACATTATTTATATTGGTGGGTTTTCCCCACAGGCCGCTTTGGGCCGGAAATGGCGGACGCGGACGCGGCATACCGCGATCACCCTCGATAGAAGCCATCAGCGCCGTCTCCTCACCGCAAACAAAGGCTCCCGCACCCTCTTTTAACTTAATATCAAAGCAAAAGTCGCTGCCCAGAATATTATCGCCCAAAAGATCCCGCTCTCGGGCCTGCTCCATAGCAATATGCAAACGCTTCACCGCCAGCGGGTACTCAGCCCGGCAGTATATATAGCCATATGACGCCCCAATAGCATAAGCGCCGATGATCATCCCCTCCAGCACCGCATGCGGATCACCCTCTAATACACTACGATCCATAAAGGCTCCGGGATCACCCTCATCGGCATTGCATATAATATATTTTTGATCTCCCGGCGACTGGCGGCAGAAGCCCCACTTCATACCGGTAGGAAATCCAGCTCCGCCGCGCCCCCGTAAGCCGGAAGTCTTGACCTCGGCAATTACATCTTCGGGACTCATACCGGAGAGTATTTTTTTAAGCGCCTCATAACTGCCCAGCGCCAGATACTGTTCAATATCCTCAGGATCAAACGTTCCGCAACGGGCAAGCACCATGCGTTTTTGCTTGGCATAGAACGGCAGCTCATGTATATGTGGAATATCGGCATACGCCGCTTCCCCATCCTGCGACAGCTGCGATATAGCCAAATCAGCCAGCACCTCACCCCGCCCCAGGTGTTGGGTTACGATCTGCACCACCTGTTCGGGCTGTACCTC
>JAJRUU010000087.1 GCA_024277605.1 bacterium | reverse complement strand
TACTTACGCAATGTGATTACCAAAAAACTGAAACATCTGGTTGTATCCAGTTGAATTTATTCGATTATTAACCGGACAGTAGTGATAATTTTTGGTATATAATTCTGGGCGTCATAGCCACGTTTATCGCCAGTTATATCATTGGCTACCGATACGAACAGGGGAGGGTGCTGATTGATAAGTATAAAATGCAAATTCCCATATTTGGAACGCTAATCATGAAGATAGCAGTTTCCCGTTTTACCCATTATCTGGGGCTTCTGCTGCGGGCGGGAATTAACATTACCGAAGCCTTCAGCATCGTGGAAACCTTGGTGGGCAATGCGGCTATTGCCAAAGTTGTTCAGACCATGCGCTAGATGGTCATGGGTGGACAGAAAATATCAGAGGCTATGGAGCGGCATTCTGAATTTCCGCCGCTGGTGGTGCAAATGATTTCAGTGGGGGAGATGAGCGGTAGGCTGGAAGAGAATCTGAACAAGGTTTCCCAATTCTATGACCGTGAAGTACCGGATGCCATTGATAAAACACTCGGGATGATTCAGCCCCTCATTATCGTCTTCATGGCCGGGGTGGTCATTCTGGTAGCCCTGGCTATCTTTATCCCAATGTTTGAGATGAGTCATGCCGTCAAGGGGTAATAAACTATGAATTGTAAAGGATATCTGAAGTGCAGGGGTTTTACGCTGCTGGAAGTAATTATGGTATTAATGGTTATTTCTATTTTGGCGGCGACCTTCGCTCCCAGTATCTTTAAAACGGTTGACGATGCCCGTCAGGAGGCCACCAGGAAGGAAATGGAGGCTATCTACCAGGCGACTGTGGGTAAGCCTGCTGATGGAATATACGGCTATGTAGGAGATATGGGTAGTTTGCCCGGGAGCCTTAAGTATTTGAATGCCAATCCAGGAGTACCGGCACATAATTCCAAACATCTAAATGGGATAGGAATGGGCTGGAATGGGCCTTACTTAAGTTTCGGCTACTCAGCGGATGATTACTTAAGAGATGCCTGGGGTAATTACTACCTTTATGATTCCAAGACGGGTCAGCTAACCAGCCAGGGTTCTGACGGGGTGCAGGGTACAAATGATGACCTAATAACCCCACCTGACCCGGTAAAGCCCTGGGGGGATATTTCAACCATTGTTATCGTAGCCGATGCCGGAAATTTGAGTGTAACCAAGACCTTGGACGACACTGAGGCTGTCGTGTGGATCTATTATGCCGATAACGGCGCCGAAACAAGCGTTTCCGCCGGTTGGGATAACAGTATCAAAGCATTTACCACGCAAGGCTGGTCGACGCATCCCCACCAGGGGGTACATGCCATCAAGGCGGTGGGGTTGGGGGATTATGCCGGAAATGAAGCTATAGTGAATGTAGTAGTTATCCGGGGGACAACCGTGGTGAAGCTATTCTTAGGGATTTTTAATTTACAACAAGACAAGGGTTAAGACAAAGACAAATGACAGGGGCAGGGAAAAGGTAATTTTTAGAGTGAGATGGTATCTGATGAGGAATTTGAATTATGCTGTTGAAATCAAAAAGTATTCTAAGCATAGAAATATCTCCCTGGGGGGTGAATATAATTGAGGGCGTGCGCTCCGCCCGACAGCCCAAGCTATTAAATTACATCCACATTCCCGATCCACCCCAATCCCACGAACTTCTTGCCCAAAAGATAGCCGCAACCCTTAAACAGAAAGGGATCAAGACCAAGGCGGCCCATCTGGCGTTTTATCATCCGGAAATGAAGCAGCACTATCTCCAGATTCCCAATCTGTCAAAAAAAGAATTGCAGCAGGTTGTAAAACGGGAAGTGGGCAAGCTAAAGAAAAATATGAGCGGTGAGTTTTTCCAAGACGGCCAAGAGAGTGACAAAAAGGCCTATGAACTCTATTCCGATTATCAGGTGTTGGCCGAAGTGGGTGCTCAATCGGCAAAGAAAAAGGGATTACTCCTGGCTGTCGCCCAAAAAAAACTGGTTGATGATTATTGTCATGTGTTGGAGAAAGCTGAACTGGAACCTAAGTTGATCACCAGCCTTTCTTTGGCCGCAGTAAGTGCAATGGCTTTGAGTCTTCCGGTGATAAAGGATTCCCCAACAAGCAAAGATACTATAGGCTTTCTGTATCTTACGCCGGACAAGGGGTTACTCACCATTATTAGTCAGGGATATTGGCGCTTCTTTCGAGAAATTCCGCTCTCCAGCACACTTAAAATAAGCCAAAACGCAAAAAATTCCGTTCTGTCAACCGACAGCATTGACTACCACAAACTCATTCTGGAATTGAGCCGCTCGTTTATTTATTTTAATCAGCATGAGCGCGGCAACCAGGTATCATCCCTGACAGTAAGCTCTACCAAAAATATATCTGAAGATATAGACAAGTTTTTTACCGATAAATTACAGATGCCGGTGGCGCTATTTGACCCCACCGAAAGATTAAACCTGGAAAGTACGCCTGAGCCGACCAGCGGCTGGCCGCAGCTTTTGAATTCATATGCTATCCCATTGGGGCTGTTGATGGACTCAAGTCCCCAGATTGCCCTTAACTTACTCCCCTTGAAGGTGAGGGAGCACAAAAAGCATCTGGCGAGTAGCGTGTTGATTAGTCTTGTTCTTATTACGTACAGCGCGGCGACCGGAGCTGGTTATATGGGGCTGCATTGGGCCCAGGAGAATTACCGACAGGCAGTAGGAAGCCAGCAGAAAATGGTAAATCAGTTGCGTCCGGCTTTTGAACAATGTCAAAAAACCGGACAAGAACGGCAGCAATGTGATTTTCATTTCTCCATTTTAAAACAGTTTGAGCGAGCCTCCCCCTTGTGGCGGGGAGTTTTCTATGAACTCAGTCGATTATCCCCTACAGGTTTAGTCTTCTCAAAAATGGAGATTGCCGAAGGGGAAAAATACTGGGAGCTTCAGGCACAAGGGGTAATAAATGCCGGTACTTCTATGCAGGCCCAGGGTACTATCAATAGCTTTCTGGTGCGGCTCAATAATTCAGTGTTTTTAAGCCAGCCCCGGGTATCGGAGATAAGCATCATTCCCTACAAAGCCACAGGAGCTGAAGCGCTTATGAGCGATTCGGATTTATTACAATCCCGGCTCAACTTCAGCTTAAGCTGTAACATACTCTATTGACGAGGAAAATCAGCAATGTATGAGAAAAAAAGTTCATTGATTCGGGGGGGGATATTCATATTTTTCTTAATAAGCAGTATGGGAATCATATATTTTAAACTTTATCGCCCAATGATTCAAAATATTTTTACCTGCCGGGAAAATATAGAAAAATTAAAAACCGAGTTCATCCAACTGGAACAAGGCTCAAAAGGTATAGAGGCTCTGAGCGATGAAGATCTCAAGGAGTGGAGGGTAGTAAAGCAGCAGATTTATCAGAAGTTTCCCTCTGCTGAGGCGCTGCCTAAGTACCTTACGTTTAAAGATTCTACCGCTCTGTTCTATGGTGAAGGAATATCGCTCCAGGGACAAGTTCCCCTGTTATTTATAGAATTAGCCCAGGCTATGCTCCGGGTAGGGGTGACTCAGTTTAGCTTGCTGGATGTAAGCCAACCAGAAAATGCGTTGACTATTCCCGGCAGTGGGCCGGGTATGCAACCGCTCGAACTTAAAGAGTCTCAAATTATGATTGTCTTTAGTAGCGGCTATCGGCAAATTGCTGAGTTTTTGGGGCAATTGAACAAACTGCGCCGCTTTACTAAGGTAAACAAGATAGTTATAACGTCAGAGAAAGATATATTGAAAACCAGCATTACCATAAAAACGTATCATTGCCCGGAAGGGATATTGACAGATGTTTCAACATAAAAAAACCATAGTATACTTGGTGCTGGCGATGGTTATTTCATTGATGGCCAACTGGAAATATATTTTCAAAGAGAAAAAACCGGTAACCGTTGCTGCTCCTGCAACTGACCAAGTCCAGTCTCATATGAACCAACAGACTACAGCGCCTATTACCCAAGCTGAAGAGTCCGATGAAGCATTGCCTGAAAAGATAGCGGATTATAAAAAAATGCAGGTATTAGCCCTAAAGAATAATTGGGAAGTAGACCCATTCGGTGTTTCGTCAAAACTGGGAGGCACAGAGGCCGGTCAAAATAATCACAGTACCAGTGAGCCGGGGTCCCTGCATTTGGAATCCATTTTAATCACGCAATATCAGTCACTGGCGGTAATTAATAGCCAATTAGTAGCGCCAGGGGATGTGTTTCAGGGGAAGAAAATTTCTAAAATAACCAAAGATTCGGTGTTTATGGAAACAAATGGGAAACTACAAGAGCTGAAGCTTAATAACTATGGCATCCCCACGCTCTATCTAAAACGTCCGTTTTCGGTTAAGCCGGAGTTGATAACGGAGAAAGAGAATATGGCAGGTTATCAGGGGAATCAAATAAATGGCAAGCACAATAAATAAAACGACGTTATTAATCTTTCCGGTGGTTATGCTGGGTGTCCTGCTCTCTAGCGGATACCTCCCAGCTGCCGATATCAGCTCCCCTCAACCAGCTAAAGCTTATTCCGGACTCAGCGTACACCAGGTGGAAGTCCCGCTGAGTCCTCCCACAAGGGTAGAGACCCTCTATTCCTGGAGCCTGCGGGATGCTGATATCAGGGACGTGCTGCTGACTTTCGCCAAAGGCAGCCAAACCAACATTATTGTTGATCCGGGCATTAGCGGTCGGGTGACCGTAGATTTAAACATGGTAAGTTTTGATCAAATACTTGAGTACCTTTTAGCCCCTTTAGGAATAGAATATTCCCGGGATGGAAAGTTTGTCCGGGTTTTCAACCCAAGGCTTAAAACCCGAATTTTCAACCTGGATTATGTAAATACCCGACGCACCGGTCAGGGTTCACTCTCAGTAGGTACGGGAGGAGGCTCCGGTGGAATTCAGAGTTCCAGCTTCGCCTCCATAGAAAGTATCAGCACCATAGATTTTTGGGGAACGGTTATTGATGCCTTAAACACCATCATCTTTGCCGAAAAGGGCACTATTGAGCCGGGAATTGGAGGGGCTTTCAGCAGGAAGGATGAAAGCGGGCGTGAATTAATTGTTAATCCTCACTCAGGGGTGGTTTTAATTACCGATGTTGAGAAAAAGTTAGCCGAAGCCGCTGAGTTTGTAAAAGCCATACAGGCGTCAATCAGCAGACAGGTGATGATTCAGGCTAAGATCGTGGAGGTCGCTTTATCGGACAATTTTGAGATGGGAATTAACTGGAATTATGTGGCCGACTTTCCTGAATGGAGCAAACTGACAGGTGTTTTAAGTGGTGGAGCCATTGTAGCCCAGGAATTAGTTCCTGCTATAGAGAGTGGCGTCTTCCAACTGGGAGTGACTAATAAACATGTGTCTATGCTGCTGGATGCTATGGCCACGCAAGGAAAGTTGAATATACTATCCAGTCCCCAAATTGTAACCCTCAACAACCAAACCGCAATGATAAAAGTCACCCAGGAAACCGTCTATTTTGAAATAAGCACCCAGGTGGAGGCGGACACCAACACCACCACCCAGAGTATTGAGGCCAGGACACTCGATGTAGGAATTGTGCTGGATGTAACCCCGCAGATAAGCGCAACGGGGATGGTTACCCTAAACATCCATCCCAGCATCAGTGAGGTGGTCGGTGAGGCGGTCTCCCGCGAGGGGGATACCAGGCCGATCGTTGACCGCCGGGAGACCAATGCGGTGGTTAAAGTGCAGGATGGACAGACCATAATTATGGCGGGCTTGATGAAAGAAAAGCAAAAAGAAGAGCTGAAGATAGTGCCCTGCCTGGGGGAAATCCCCTTATTGGGAGCCTTGTTTCGTCACACTGTTCGGAAAAAGGAAAAGATAGAGCTGGTAATAATGCTCACCCCGGTGGTTCTAAATGAGAATCGAATAGAACGAATTTATAAACACAAGACACAGGAACTTCAGAAATCCAAGCAAGAGTTACACATTGGCGTCCCACCCCATGCCGAGGGAATAAAAGGGGAATTTAAATCTGACTGAGTAGGAATATTTGATAGCTAAACAGCGAAATATAGAATGCACCGACACTACCCATAATACGCTGCATTCTGAAAAAATTCTGATGCAGTAGCAATATAGACAACCCCACAATAGTAAGCATAAGTTTAAACGATATACAATATCCCCAGCCCAAACTCAGGCAAAAACTAATCAGCGGGTTTAGCTCAGAGCCTCCCGCTATAAGCAGTTTGTAGGTAAAGATCACATCAAACACCCCTAAAAGGATAATCAAGAGCGCCGAGATAAGCAATTTTTTACCAGGCCGGTCAACATAATAGTTTGTTTGTGGATCACTCAGACGGCGATTAGCGCGCCGGGAGCCGATAAACAAATAGCTACTGATCATAGGTGTGGTGCGGCGTCGGCGATCCTTTGGTTGCCTGGACTCCGCCGCAGCTGGAGCGGTGGTTGATATAGCCTTACTGTTTAGTATCATATAACTCACACACATGTGCTGGATAACAAATAAAAATGACAATAAAAAATTTCATCTGAACACTTATTATTAAAAGAGATATTCCCGCACAAATTAATTTCCTGAAATATTATGTGATGGTTTCGTAAAAAGTCAGAAAACACAGATTATTGTCATTCCCGTGTAAACGGGAATCCAGTATTTTACGATAGTTAAAATCAGGATGGATTCCCGCTTTCGCGGGAATGACGACTTTTTACGATTTCATCAAGTATAATCTAAATAAGAGAAAGTGTTGCGTCTCAGCCTGAATCTAATAAGGCCGCTCTACTTCACCGTCGGTGGAGGCCCGTTTGCCTTGCCATACCCCTTGATAGGGCACCGCCTGACCACTTATTTCCATAAAGCTTATACAGGCAATTCTAAAGCCCAGCTCTATTTCCACCGGATAATCGTTAAAATTGCGCAGGGCGAAGGTCAGCACTCCCTGGTAGTTAGGGGATACATAAGAAGTTTTAAGATACAACCCGCAACGGAACAGGGTAGTACGGGTGCGCACATCGGCCAGGAGGTCGTGCGGGATATTCACCCGCTCGATGGTTTGTACCAGCACCAACTCTCCAGGTGACAGAGAGTAGCTTTGCTCTTTACTGTCTGGGCCAAGGAGTGACTCAATTTTAGGGGTAATGCGGGAATCTACCGCTAACTTGGCGCCACTGGTCAAGCGATATATTTCGCCCAAGCGTAAATCTACGGTAGTGCCTTCTATTTTATCCAGTTGCTCTTTCCCTAAACCTTCAATCAGGGATTTTTTCAACTTGTTGCCATTTGCATCTTCTAACTCTACCCTTTGTTCGATTAACTCTTTAATTCGATTAGCTCCAAGTATCATTTTTACCTCTTATAAATAGAGTATTATAAAATAAAAAAAATCCCCCCTTTAAAAAGGGGGGATTAAAGTAATGTATATCCACTAAAATTGTTAGACTTGACCCTGGTTAAGCGAGAAGGCGATGCCTAATTTTACTAAAAAGCCGCCGGCTACTTCTTTGGGGTTCTTTCCTTCCTGCTCTACCTTAGAAACCAACTGCCCCATGGTATCGTTATCGATTTTATTGTTGAGTTTATTTATTAATCGGGCCAGCGCTGGAAATTTTTCCAATATGTCCTTACGTACAACCGGAGCAGCGTAGAGTGGTAACTTCTTATCCTCAATTTCATTGTTGGTGCTGTTAAAACCAAAGGTTTTTAACCAGATCAGATTGAAATTTTTACTGTAGGCTTTCTTAACCCGTCTATATATCTTTTTTGGATTATAATCGCCATTCGGAGCTTCTCCCAGTATCTCCTGCAATCCGACACCGGTAGACTCTACAAATATTTGAATATCATTAGCTTCAAGTGATCGTTGTGCTTCCTGGCTATCCTCAATTTTTTTGAGAGTCACTTTGGTGCCGGTTCTTTCCTCTATCAGTATTCCCAGTACCTCTGCCATAATTGCCTGCTCGGTAATATCCAAATAACCTATAGTAAGTTTACGTCCCACGCACGCTTCACTTAACGCCATAAGACAGGGCATTCCCAGTAACAAAACCGCCAGTATCAGTACCGCACTCTTCTTGCAATTACGCATAGACATCGCTCCCTTTTAAATCTATTTTACCTTCCTGTACTGCTGTGTACGACAAATCGTTATACATAGGATATAAATATGGAAAGAACTATTCCTCAAACTGACCGATTTTCCTATACTTATTATAGCGTGTTTTTAATAATTCATCAAGCGAAAAATTCCTAAGCTCTTTTAAGTTCCTTAATACCGCCCGGCGCAGCTTATTGGCCATGATTTGATGGTTGTGGTGTGCCCCTCCCGGCGGTTCATGTAATATTTCATCTATAATTTTTAAGTTATGAGCATCCTTGGCGGTAAGCTTCAACGGATCAGCCGCATCCCGCGCTTTTGAAGTATTACGCCATAAAATAGCTGCACAGGATTCAGGCGAAATTACCGAATAAATGGAATTCTCCAGCATAATAATCCGGTCTCCGACTCCCAGCGCCAGCGCCCCGCCACTGCCTCCCTCACCGGTAACGATAACTATTATGGGTACTTTGAGTTGGCACATCTCTCTTAAGTTTACCGCAATGGCCTCAGACTGCCCCCTCTCTTCGGCTCCAATGCCGGGATAGGCCCCTGGAGTATCTATCATCGTTAATACAGGTTTACCAAACTTTTCCGCCAGTTTCATCAAACGGAGCGCTTTGCGGTAACCCTAGGGGTTAGGCATGCCGAAATTATGCGCCAGTTTCTGCTTGGTGTCCCTTCCCTTCTGATGCCCGATTATCACCAGGGATTCTGATTTAATTCTGCATAAACCGCCGACAATTGAACGATCTTCTGCAAAGCGGCGGTCGCCTTGAAGCTCGGTAAATTCATCCAGCATGAGTTTGATGTAATCTTTACAATATGGCCGGTCGGGATGGCGCGCAAGCTGCGTTTGTTGCCAGGGAGTTAGATTGTTGAATATATCCCGCTGAAGCTTAGCCAGCTTCTTCTTAAGTTTCTTAATGTCGACCTGGTAATTTTCATTGCCGCCGACAGAAAGTTCCTGTAAACGCTCTATTTCAATATGAAGCTCTTCTAACGGTTTTTCAAAATCTAAATAACGTCTAATCATTACTCTTTATCTCTGAACCCGATCTATTCATAAGTTTATATATGATTTGCCAGATTCCCTTTTGTATTGGATCTAAAGCCAACGTCCATGATAACTTTGCTTGCCTGAAAATTATTGTGCGGAAGCTGACAAGGTTAATATTATCAGGTAGATGTGGTTTTGCTGTTAATAAGGCCCGAATTATTCGGGCTGAATAATATAAAAATAATGGCTGGTTTACACGAATGTATGGCTATAACTATAGCATGTTTTTGGCCGTTATTCAAAATAAACAGTGTCTTTGCCGAATAATTGCTCAATTTTGTCCACCAACTTCTCAGTAGGAGCGATTTTAAAATTAGGGCCAGCCGCCAGCACTACTTCTTGCTGTTTGGGGGTTAAGAAATGCAGCACCACCGGGCATGAACCCTGATAATTATTCAGCTCCAGGCGTAATGTTTCCAGATTTTCAAGGTTAAGTCCGGGGACCAGGATTTTAATGTGCACCTTTTTCGTCAGCCGTTGGCGTGCTTCATTCAGGGGGAAAACCTCCAGAGCTTTGATCTTAGCCAGCTCGTCTTTAGTCTGTTTTTCGCCTTTAACCATGATGGGAATGTCGCTTGCCAATAGGTGAGAGGCGGTTTTATAAATATCAGGCAGCATGGTCACCTCGCTAAAACCCACTAAATCTTCCAGGTTTACAAAGCCCATCGGTTCACCTTTTCTGGTTCTGATTTCTTTTACTCCGGTTACCAGCCCCGCCAGATAAAGTTGCTCGCCATCGGTATAATCGGCAATTTCTGCCGAGCTACAGGTGGCATAGTGTTTGATTATGGTTTCGCAGCGATCCAGCGGATGGCCGGTTATATAAAAACCGATTAACTCCTTCTCGGCGGTCAGTAATTGGTTTTTAGGCCATTCCGCTATAGCGGGGAGTACGGCATAACTGGGTGCGGCCTCCTGCCCCTGCTCTATTATATCAAATAAATTAGTCTGCCCGTGCAGCTTATCCTGTTGCAGGCTCTGGCCGATCTCTATGGCCTGATCCAGCACCTCTATTAACTGTGAACGGTATGCTCCGCTGGAATCAAATGCCCCGCATTTAATCAAGCTTTCTATTACCCGGCGGTTGACGTTGCGCAAGTCCACTTTTTTACAAAATTCGTATATGGAATCAAAACGCCCCTCAGCTTCGCGGGAGTTAATGATTTCAGTGACCGCGGCTTCACCCACATTTTTTACCGCCGCAAGACCAAAGCGGATACTGTCCCCCACCACGGTGAAGCGTTGATAGCTTTCGTTGACATCCGGCGGTAGAATGCTTATACCCATTTCGCGGCATTCTTTACGATATTTTACGATTTTGTCGGTATTATCCTTTTCACTGGTAAGTAAAGCGGCCATGAATTCTACCGCATAGTGGGTTTTTAAGTAGGCGGTCTGGTATGAAATCATGGCATAGGCCGCACTATGCGACTTATTAAATCCGTAGCCGGAAAAATGGGCCAGTAAGTCAAATATCTTCTCAGCTAAGGCGGGTTTTATCTTTCGGTCTTTGGCGCCGGAGATGAATTGCTTCCTTTGGCTATCCATCTCTGAGGCTTTCTTTTTTCCCATGGCGCGCCGCAGAATATCGGCTTGTCCCAGGCTGAAACCGGCCAGCGTACTGGCGATTCGCATAACCTGTTCCTGATATACCATTACTCCATATGTTTCTTTCAGGATAGGTTCCAGCAGGGGATGGTCATATTTAATAGGTGTTTTGCCTTGTTTTCGTTTTATAAAATCATCCACCATGCCGCTGCCCAGGGGGCCGGGGCGAAACAGGGCTACCAGGGCGATAAGATCAGCAAAACTCTCCGGTTTCAATCGGCGCAACAGATCCTGCATCCCGGAACTCTCCAACTGAAAAACTCCCACGGTTTGACCAGCGGAAAGCAGTTTGAAGGTGGCTTCATCATCCATAGGGAGTCCTTCTAAAACAAGCTCCTGCTTGCGTGATTGGCGGATATAGTTAAGCGTGTTTTCTATTACGGTCAAAGTGCGCAAGCCCAAAAAGTCCATCTTGAGCAGCCCGATTTCCTCTAATATCCCCATGGGATACTGCGTCATTACTTCACCTTTGGGGCCCTTATATAACGGTACATATTCAAGTAGCGGCTTGGGCGTGATTACAATACCGGCGGCATGAGTGGATGCGTGGCGGGTTAATCCCTCTAAAGTTTTAGCAATATCAAGAAGTTGGGCTATCTTGGAGTCACTTTTTTGAAGCTGTTGCAACTTCTCTTCCTGTTTTATGGCATCAGTTATGGTGATGTTCAGTATATTGGGTATGGATTTGGCAATTTTATCCACCTCGGCATATGACATGTCCAGCGCCCGCCCTACATCTCTGATTGCCCCGCGGGCAGCCATCGTGCCAAAGGTGATAATCTGGGCCACATTTTCTTGCCCGTATTTTTGGCCTACATAGTTTATAACCTCTTCCCGCCTATCCATGCAAAAATCAATATCAATATCGGGCATGCTGACGCGTTCGGGATTTAGAAACCTTTCAAAAAGCAAATCGTGATTTAGCGGGTCAATATCGGTAATCTGCAAGGCATAGGCTACCAGACTGCCGGCGGCTGAACCCCTGCCTGGGCCTACCGCTATCTTTTGGCTACGGGCAAAGTTTATGAAATCCCATACAATAAGGAAATAGCCGGAGTAGCGCATGTTGCGGATTACCCCCAATTCATGCGTTAATCGTTGAATTATAGGGTCATCCTTATCGTTCATATTCAATCCGGGATAACGTTTTCTCAAACCATCGAGGGCCCGCTCCTCGAGATAACTATCTAAAGTATAGCCTTCCGGTACCTGATAATGCGGCAGGTGCAATTGATTAAATTCAAGCTCCAGGTTACAGTGTTGGGCAATCTCTACGGTATTGGCCAGCGCTTGCGGGGTTTCGCTGAACATCTGCTGCATTGACTCGCTTGATTTAAAATAGAACTCCGAGGTTGAGAATCGCATTCGCTGGGGATCGTTTATGGTTTTGCCGGTCTGAATGCAGAGCAGAATTTCATGGGCATACGCATCCTCTTGGCGCAGATAATGGCAATCATTACTGGCCACCAGGGGAATGTCCATCTGTTGACTCAATTTGATAAGCTCTTTGTTTAATATGGTTTGCTCCGGTATCCCATTGTGCTGAATCTCAAGGTAAAAATCTTTGCCCCATATATCTTTATATTCCTGGGCTGCTTGTTTGGCCTTATCATGTTGCTGGCTAAGCAGGAGTTGAGGGATTTCTCCCTTAAGGCAGGCGCTTAAGGCGATTAATCCCTGGCTGTGCGCTCCCAGGATTTCTTTGTCTACCCGGGGCTTATAATAGAAGCCTTCAAAATGTCCGGCGGTAACCAGCCGGGATAAATTATGATAGCCGGTCTCATCTTTAACCAGCAGCACCAAGTGATGTGCTGTATTGCCGGCGCTACTGTTACGGTCAAAGCGGCTTTTAGGGGCCACATATACTTCACAGCCGATGATGGGTTTTATGCCTTTCTGTAAGGCCAGCCGGTAAAATTCAACCGCTCCTAACATATTTCCATGATCGGTTACCGCCAAAGCCGGCATGCGGTATTCGACAGCCAGATCAAGCAAATCTCCCAGGCGGCAAGCCCCGTCCAGTAAGCTGTATTGGCTGTGTACGTGTAAGTGTACAAAATCACTGTGCTTCATTATATTTTAATAAACCTTTCTTTGGCTGATACGGTAGTTATACCGAGTTGCATCCAAAATGATACTAATTTCTCACTCGGGTAGGTCGGCCTTCAGGCCGACCAAAGAGCGGAGGGCTAAAGCCCGAGGGCCAAAGCCCTCCCTACCCATTTAGTATATGTTTGATTGCAACTTGGTATTATTAGTCAATATGTTCGTTGGCTATTGTCGCGATAGAAAGTCGGCCAGGCGATCTACCTCTTCCAGGGCTTCCAGCCCGGAAAGCTGTTGAGTTACGCCAAAAATCCCGGTTGCCTGGGGAGACATTATTCCCAAGGCGGTGACCCGATTAATGGCGCCATAGTATTGATTTTCCGGGGGAACATCTGCATAAAGCCGGTTTCCGGCTTCATTGGGTAACGTCCTGACCCCAGCCAGATGCTGTAATGCCTTATCAAGAATGTTTGCCGCTTCACCGCGGGAAATGTTTGCCTCAGGCAAAAAATAATGATTAGGGTACTTAGTCATCAGTTGATTTCTTACCACATAAATAATATATTCTTTTGCCCAGTGAGTAGAGATATCAGGAATGACTACCGGTATATCGAGGCTGGCCAGACTTTTCTCGGGTGGCAGTCTCAGGTTCAGGGCAAAAATGGCCGCCAACTGGCCCCTGGTTATCGCCGCTGTATAGCTTATTTCCAGAAATTCTATGGGTATCGGTTTGTCCCGATATAGTTCCTGCTGCACCAATCTGAGCAGTTTTTTCCCTTCCTCATCGTGGGGCTGCAACATCAGGCTGTGTTGTAAATCTTTGCGGGCTTGATCGTATTCGTAGATTTCTAAATTGGCCTTTCCCAAGTGTTTCCATACTGCAGCATCTTCAGGCATGATTTCCGCAGCCAGTTTTAAATTATCTGTTGCCGGTTGATATTGTTTTTGAGCCATATAAACTTTGCCCAGCTCCAGGTATGCCTCTCCTAGACTGGGATCAGCTTTGACGGCCGCTTGAAAGCTCATTCTGGCTTGCTTCCAGTTAGCTGAATTACGAAAAGCGATTCCCTGTTTAAGATACTGCTTAGCCAGTTTTTGTCGAGTAAGTTGTGCCTTGGGGTGGTTAGGCTGAAGCTCTAGCGCCGCATTTAAATGCTCAAGCGCCAATTCGTATTTGCCTTGCTCCATGTATATTGTACCCAAGGCTATTCTGGCTTCTACTAAACTGGGGTCCAACTCCAGGGCACGCTTATAATTTACTTGCGCCAGATACGGCTGCTGGGTGAGCGAGTAAACCTCACCTAACGCCATATAGGGAGCTATGAATTCTTTGCCTTCAACTAAGGCGGCGTCAAATCTGTCGATGGCTGATTTGTACTTTCCCTGTTGATAGTAATTCATGCCATGTAAATATAACTCCTGGGCTAATTTGGAGCTTATGCTTTTCGTCTCTTTAGCTGGTTTATTGATGCCTTTGATTTGTGAAAACCAAGCTGGACGGTATTTGGGTTCGGGCAACGATTGATCGAGCTGGGTGCAGCCGCCCGCTATAACCAGCGTTAAGCATAGCGCTATCCATACAGACCAGGTATTTGGGGTATCTTGAAAAAAGCGTATTTTCAGGGTAACAGTCTCTAGCATTGTTTGTTTAGCTTACTATCGATAATGGCTGCGGTTTTAAAATCTACTTCGGCTTCGATAATTATACGGTCATCAAGATATTGGGAGTTCAGCACCCTTCCTTTTCTATGAATAAGTGACAGGATTGATGGTTCCTCATAGGTCAATTTAAGAGAGATTCTGGTCAATAGATGCTGTAGCTGCCGCTCGATTTGGTGGAGTAATTTGTCTAAGTTAAGTCGGTTAAGCGCAGCGATGGCCACTTTAGCGCCTGCTATTCGGGCTAAGCAGTTGATCAAGTTTTTGTTTTTGACTTTGTCTGTTTTGTTAAGTACGGCTATAGCCGGTTTGTTTTCTAATCCCAATTCGGCCAAGATACCGTTCACCGCGGCCACTTGCTGTTCAATGTCAGGATGAGCGGCATCTATAATATGCAATAGAATGTCGGCTTCGGCTACTTCCTCTAAAGTGGCTTTGAATGCTTCTACCAGTTGATGCGGAAGTTTGCGGATAAATCCTACCGTGTCGGAGATAAGTACCGTCTGCTGATTAGGGAGCTTGATCCTGCGAGTGGTGGGGTCTAAGGTGGCAAACAGCTTGTCTTCCACCGCTACATTAGCCCCTGACAGCGCATTAAGCAGCGTCGATTTACCGGCGTTAGTATAACCCACCAGGGCAACAACCGGGGTGGGGATGGACTGCCGCTTTTCCCGATACAGTTTACGGTGTTTTCGCACCGCTTCCAGATCAGACTTGATTTTAGCAATGCGCTGGCGAATACGGCGCCGGTCAACCTCCAGTTGAGTTTCTCCCGGCCCCCGGGTGCCTATACCCCCACCCAGCCGCGAGAGCAGCAGCCCTTTACCTATCAGTCGGGGTAGTAAATACTCCAGTTGAGCCAGCTCTACCTGAAGCTTTCCCTCCCTGGTATGCGCCCGCTGGGCAAATATATCCAAAATAAGACCGGTACGGTCAATGATTTTGCACTGGATCAGATTTTCAAGATTACGCTGCTGGCCGGGGGTTAAATTATCATCGAATACTACCACATCAATTTCCGACTCTTGACAAACAGTGTGAATCTGTTCGGCTTTTCCTTTACCAATAAAGTACGCCGGGGTTGGCTTGGGGCGGTCTTGAACAACACGGCTAATTACCACTCCTCCAGCAGTATGAAGCAGTTGGGTCAGTTCATCCAGTGAATCCTCAATCTCATGGTCGTTATTACCCGGTAACCGTAAGGCTACCAGTAATGCCCGTTCTTTCTTTGGCAAAATAGTCCTTGCATAAAGCTTATCCTGCGCCAGCAGAAAAAGCCATTACTTGTTG
>JAJRUU010000086.1 GCA_024277605.1 bacterium | reverse complement strand
TTTTTTAATTTCTGATAGTTATCTGCTAAAAAAAGGGGAGTGCGTGGTCAAGATGAGATTAAACTGATCTATTCATAAATTCAGGCTGGGTTCGCTGGATCACTTGTGAGATAAGGCTTATGAGCCAACGTCCTAAAAGAAACAGGCTATGCCTGCCCGAATTTTTCGGGCTAATGCATAAATGCTTCACCTAAGTAGAAGATTGGCAGGAATAAAGAAATGAGGATGATGCCGACTATTACTGCAACGATAATGATAAGAATTGGCTCTAGAATCGAGGTCAATACTCTGGTGATGGCCTCAACCTGTTTTTCATAGAATCTGGCGCCATTTTGAAGCATTTTGTCCAAAGCGCCGGTCTGTTCACCGGTAGAGACCAATTGAACCAGCATATCCGGAAATATCTTTTTAGTGGCCAGGGAGTCGGCTATGCCGCTGCCACGCTCAATATCAAACACGCAATCCTTGACAGCAAGCTCAATTAACTGATTGTTGGATATCTCGCCGGCTACGTTCATACCCTCTAGTATGGGAATCCCGCTCATTGTTAAAACTGATAAGGTACGCGCAAATCTGGCAATGGAAACTTTCTTAATCAGCGGCCCCAAAATGGGTAGTTTCAGCTTAAGCCCATCGATGGCGTATTGAATCTTGCGTATTTTAAGCCGCCTGGCAACAATTAAAGCAGTGATACAACCAAAAGCTACCAGTAGAATGTATATAAAATTGCTACGAACAAAATCACTGGCCCCAATCAGTATTTGGGTCATAAGGGGCAGTTGAACCCCGAACTCGGAATATGTTTCTTGAAAGATTGGCACTAATTTTAACATGATGAAACATAAAACAATAATCAAAAAGCTTATTAAGAAAACGGGGTAACTGACTGCCGAGATGATGCTGCGCCGTAAATCCGCCATTCGTTCCAAATAATCGGCCAATTGATTAAGCGTCGTATCGAGTTGCCCGCTCAGCTCCCCGGCACGGACAAGGTTTACTATTAAAGGTGAGAAGACGTGTGGATGGCGGGAAAGCGCCACATGGAAGTTTTCACCCCGTTCAATATCCTGCCTAACCGTTTCGATAGCTTCGCGGAAGGTCGGGTTTTGCGTTTCTCTGGCGAGACTTCTCAGCGCACCGGTTAGAGTAAGACCGGCTTCCAGCAGTGGGCCCAGCTGACTTATAAACAAGTACAGATCGTTAAGTTTGACTTTCTTCCTGCTGAATTTAATTGTTTTAATCTGATTCCAAAGATCAAATTTAAACGCAAAAGGGAGCTTACGTTCACGGATGCTGACTACTACCAAGTCTTGCTGGTGGAGCGATTCGGCTACCAGAATTTCGCTTTCGCTTTCCATCACATCCTGGATACCTTCTCCGCGGTTGTTTTTAGCATGATATTCATAAAGCGGCAACTATAACTCCTTATACCCGAATAATTCGGGTCTTGTTATGGGCGAATCGACAGTTAGTTGAAAAGTATAAATTTATCAGCTTCATGATCAGCCGCCTTGGGCAAACAAAGCTTTATTGGACGTTGGCTCATGCACCTTATCTCACAAGAGGTCTGGCAAACCCAGACTAAATTTATGAATAGATCAGGTTATACTTTATTTTCCAGGCAAACCCGCATGACATCGTCTATTGTGGTTATGCCCTGCAATACTTTTTGCATTCCATTGTCCCGAATGCTTTGCATACCGTCTTTTACGGCATGGCGTCTTATTTCTTCTCCGATTTTTCCGCTAAGGATAATATGCTTTATTTCTTCGGTGATTTCGAACATTTCCACAATGGATATCCGTCCGAAATAGCCGGTAAAGTGGCATTTATCACATCCTTTTCCGCGGTAAAGTTTGATTCCCTTTTTCGTTGGGATACCCAAAAAATCGATCTCTTCTTCAGTAGGGACATAGGCCTCTTTGCAGCTTGGGCAAATGCGGCGTACCAATCGTTGGGCTGCCGCCAGGGAGAGTATCGAGCAGATAAGGTAGGGTTCAATCCCCATATCTACGAGTCTGTTTATGGTAGATATGGCGTCATTGGTATGTAATGTATAGAATACTAAATGTCCGGTCAACGCGGCCCGAATGGCCATCTTAGCAGTTTCCAGATCACGGATCTCCCCCACCATGATGATGTCCGGATCCTGGCGCAGTATGGAACGCAGACCAGTCGCAAAGGTCAAGTTTATCTTGGGATTAACCTGCATTTGAAAGACACCGGAGAGGCTGTATTCCACCGGATCCTCAACAGTCAATACATTGACTTTAGGTGACTTTACTTCCATCAGGGCTGAATAGAGGGTGGTGGTTTTTCCGGAACCGGTGGGACCCGTAAGCAGGATCATCCCATAAGGTCGATGGATGTGTTTGCGAAATACCTTTAGCGAATCATTGTCAAGCCCCAGATTTTCAAGTTTATACGACATGCTCCCCTTTTCCAGCAAGCGGAGCACGACCTTCTCCCCATACATGGTGGGAAAACAGGATACCCTGAGATCAACCCGCCTGTTTTGAAACTGAAGCGAAAACCGGCCGTCTTGAGGCAGGCGGCGTTCCGCTATGTCAAGCGAAGAAAGTATCTTGATGCGCGAGACAACCGCCATGTGCAAGTGGCGGCCTGTATTGGTGATCTCATGTAATACGCCATCTATGCGGTAACGGATATTGAGGCGATCTTCTTCAGGCTCTACATGGATATCACTGGCGCGTTCGTTTATGGCATTCCAGATGATAAAGTCCACTAACTTTACTAAAGGGGCGGATTCCACCTCTTGCTTAAGCTCTTCCACATTCACTTCTTCTTCATTAGATTTAACTGTAGAATTAGGAACCGAGGAGGCTTCTTTGATGATAGACCGGAGAACATCTTTTTCAGCCGCTTCCTTGTAATATCTACGAAGCAGCCGTTGTAGTTCAGTATTGGTGATGATTACAGGCTTGATGTCGAGGCCGGTATAATTCTTTAACGCATCAATGGTAGGCACGTCGAATGGGTTGACCATGGCTAGGTTCAAAGAAGTTCAGTTTTTGCCCAGCGGTAAGACTTTATACTGAGTTGCGAGTGTTTCCGGGATGAGGGCCAGGGTTTCGATTGAAATATTAACCTTGGAATCGGAGGTAATTGCGGAAATATCAAGTTGTTTGGCTAGTACTTTTACTAAATCGTCTTCATCGACCAGGTTCATCTCAAGCAAGATATCGCCGAGCAACCCGCCTTTGACGCGCTGGTGTTTAAGCGCTTGATCAAGCTGCTCCTGCTTTACCAGCCCGCGTTTAAGCAGTATGTCGCCCAGCTTGCCGTAACCTAGGAGATACCCTCTGGATGCACTACGCATTTAAAACCCCCAAAAATTACTCTAGAGAAGCTGTTTTGGTACCCTGCAAAATTTCGGGAGTAACGAAGATCATAAGCTCTTTGTCTTCGGTGTTGTCAACGTATCTACCAAATAAGCACCCGATGTAGGGCAGTTTGGCAAGATAAGGCAATCCGCTTCTTACCTTTTCTTTTTCACTGGTATAAAGTCCCCCAATAACCAGGGTTTCTCCATTTTTGATCACCACCTGCGTAAAGGCATTTTTGGTTTCAATGGCATCGTAAAGCTGGCCCTGTATGGTAGATTCCCGCTTTAGCAAGCTGCTTTTTTCCACAGTTACCACCATGAAGATGGAGTCTTCACTGGTAATCTGTGGGGTGATGTTAAGTTTGATGCCAATCTTCTTGTATTCCACTTCGGCTACTGCCTGGCTCCCGGAGCCCCCGCTTTGGGTGCTTAATCCCTGAAGCATGGGCACCTCTTTGCCCACATGAATTTCGGCGTTCTGGTTTTGCATCACCATTATCGATGGCCTTGATATCACTTCCAGCTTATTTTCCTGCTCTAAAGCGGAAAGATTAACATCCAAAAATCTGAGGCCCTGATCCCACTTGCCGAAGGTCATGCCCAGGATACCGCCGACACCCTGACCGATGGCTGCCGGGGTGTTTAGTACCAGGGGAACCGGGGAAGTGGTACTTTCATTTACATTCGCACCGCTAAGTCCGCTGTCGCCACTATTTGTATATCCATTTGCTCCTTGAAACAGCTGGTTATTCCCCCTTGCATACCTACCGCCCCACTGAATCCCAAATTCCAGGTCATTGGCGTTACTGACTTCCACTATGCGGACTTCTATCCTTATCTGGGGAGTAGGCACATCCAACTGCTTAGCCATTTTAATAATCTTGTCGACGTTTTCAGCCAGATCGGTTACCACCATAGTGCTTGTCTTCTCAATGACTTCTATGCTGGCGCCTGTGTCTTTACGGCTGGATAGCAAATTCTCCAGCGCTTTTACAAAGTCCTTGTTAGCGCTACCCTTAACTGCACTATCCTTATCCACCTCTTTACCCAAAAGGTACTTTAGCTTTACGGTTTCGGTAACCAGTGGGGCCAATAGTTTCTCGGCTTCTTTGCGCTCTTGCTCGTCTTTCCGGGAAAGCTTTTCCAATTTCTCCAGTTTTTGTGCCTTGTCTGCTATAGCGAGATCATCCTCGCGCATGGTCTTCAGGGTTTCCACCCGGATAATATTGCCTTCCAGCACATACCCCAGCTTATGGGTTTTTAAGATAGCGTCAAAGGCTTCGCGAAAACTTACCTGATCGAAATCCAGCGAGGTTTTACCCTGGACTGCTTCAGAAACAATAAGGTTTAAATTGAACTGTGAAGCCATCAATCGGAGGGCATCCTTTATTTCTGTATCGCGGAGCTTAAGACTGAATGTGCTTGAATCCGGTGGGAAAATATCCTCAGCAGCAGTTGCTGCCGCCGCCGGGGATATTCCGATGAGTTGCATAAGAAAACACAGTATGCAGATCATTGTGTGCAATTTCATTGTGCGCAATTTCGTAGCTACAGGTTTTATTTTTTTCATAGTTGTTTCTTCTCAATTTCTGCATCTTCCATGGAGAACAAACCGCGTAAGCCCAGCACATACTTGTGCTTGCGGCGCCAAAGAACTACCTTGTCGTTAGTGATCTCGATCAAACTGTAGCCTTTGATTTTGTCTCCCTCATGCAGTATATGGTGATTGATAAGCGCTGATTTTTTGCCCATAACATCAATTACTCCTTGAAGAGTCAAGGAATCTTCTTTGGGCTTGGCAGGAGCAGCAGCACCTCCTTTTTTCGGAAAGATTTTGTGGAATAAGGGGTCCTTATTCACCTTTTTATTGTTGAATATCTGGGACAGTTTCAGGACGGCTACTTCTTTTTCCGGTTCAGCGGGTAATCCTTTTTCCTTGTTCATTTTCAGGAAGGCTAAATCGAAGTTTGCCTCGTGCATATCGGGAATCTCTTCGCCAGCTTTAATGTTAAAATTTTGTACATCCAGGTTTAGTTGATTTTCCAGGTTGTCCACCAGGCGTACTATTTGGCCATATTAGGAAGTTACTTTAAGACTGTATGATGTTTGGGGGCTGCTCTTATCTTGGCGATTCAGCTGAATGGAAATATATTTTATGCCCACACTTTGCACCAACCGGCTGATGTATTCCAGGAAGGTAGGCACTCCAACCCCTCCAGCCAGCTCCAGCTTAACCTCGTTAATCGGGCTGCTTAACTCTTGTTCCAGATGGCTTAACTTATCAGTTAGGTTTCGGATATCATCAGAAGCGCTGGCTAGTTTAGTGTTCAACTCGTTGTGTTGTGATTCTAACCGGGAAAGTTCTGCCTGCTTGGGGTTTAAGGTCAGACGGGCGATTAGCGCCTCAGCTAATAGAATAGGTATTAAGAGCAACATGAACCGCTTAAATTGTAGTTTCATTTTATAATATACCCCTTACCCCTTAAACCCTATTTGGTTTCCGCTTCCAATTCAAATTCCATCATTTTCTGTTCTTTTCCCCCTTGCCTCAGTTTTACCAGTTTATTGTAATTCAGATACATAGGATAAAAGTCTTTAGTGAATTCAGGATCGGTATTTATTTTTTTGGTCATGGACACTATTTTGGCCAGATACTCTCCCTTTTTTAGTGTGGGAATCAGACCGCGGATATAGACCGATTTTTGAGCAGCGGTTGTTGCTGAAGCGCTTGAGACATTTCTCTTTTGTTCATCGTTAGCCTGTCGCAGGCCGATCTCTTTAAGAAACACATTAGATGGTATAAACTCGGTTATATTGAATAACTTTTTAGTCCAGGAGATGTGCTGCTTCTGCACTGCTACAATTGCATGGTAACGCTGGGAGAGGTCTTCTATATTTTTATTGGCATTATCAAGCTCCTCGGAGGCCCTGGATATTTCGGTCTGCTGTCGATCGATGCCGGCTATTAGCGGCAGGTATTCGTTATTATACTTATCATAAGGGTAGGCAATTGCAAAGTACACCAGCAAAACGATCAATAATTTACCGGCAATACTTTTGGCTTTTATTAATCCGGCGCCTTTGTTGCGGCCATTCAGGCGCTTGGATAAATCAACTTTATAACGGGTATACTTCACTTATCCCCCCTGTACCACCAAGCCTATAGCGGTGGTTAATTGTGCGGCCAGCGGTTTTAGCGCTTTAACCGCTTCCGGGTCGTCGATACGCAGTAATCTTAACGGATTGAAGATACTCACTTCTATTTTTAACTCACTATTTAAATAGCCCACAAGCCCATTAAGGTTGGCGCTGCCTCCAGCAATCAGCAGCCGGTCAAAACCGCTGACTCCTACTTGATTACGGTAAAAAGTCAGTGTTCGGCGAATCTCCATTACCATGGCGCGGAGTGGGGCAGCCAACAGCGGAATAATTTCTTTAGACTTACGTTTTATACTTTCCGCCCGCAGATAATCCACTTTGAGCCTCTGCTGA
>JAJRUU010000085.1 GCA_024277605.1 bacterium | reverse complement strand
GTAACCCTCAAGGCGATAGAAGGGGTTGAGCGCCCGGCAATTGCGGCGTTTTTGCCTTCAATGAAGGGGCTGACTCTTATTCTGGATGTTGGGGCTAACGTAGATTGCAAGCCTTTTCATCTCTTGCAATTTGCCATTATGGGGAAGATATATGCCCAGGATGTAATGGGGGTGCCTGATCCGAAAATCGGCTTGTTAAACATCGGGCAAGAACCGGGCAAGGGAAATGAGCTTACCAAACAGGCATATGAATTGCTCAAAGAGGTCCCGCTTAATTTCTTCGGTAATGTTGAAGGCAAGCATATATATAATGGTGAGGCGGATGTGATCGTCTGTGACGGTTTTGCCGGAAATGTGGCGCTTAAAATAAGTGAGGCCCTGGGTGATACACTGAGCGTGCTCTTCACACGGGAAACGGAAAAGAGCTTTTTAAATAGAATAGGCGGCCGCTTGCTGCAAAACTCGCTGATTAGTTTGAGACAGCGGATTGATTATTCTGAATATGGCGGTGCGCCGCTGTTGGGTTTAAATGGGGTATGTATTATCTGCCATGGCAGCTCCCGCGCCAAGGCCATCAAAAACGCTATCCGGGTAGCATCTGAGTATGTAGCACATAGTGTAAATGAACATATAGAGGCTAACATTATTCAACGCAGCAAGGCTGCCCAATTATGGAGTACTATTAGTGAAAGGAAAATTTAAATTTTGGCGCGCGCAGTAATTGCCGGCACTGGCTCCTACCTCCCGGAAAAAGTGCTCACCAACTTCGATTTAGAAAAAATGGTGGATACTTCGGATGAATGGATTCAAACTCGTACCGGTATTCGTGAACGCCGTATAGCGGGAGAGAATGAAGCCACCTCCGATCTGGCAATACCTGCAGCGGAAGTAGCTTTAGAGGCTGCCGGAATTTCAGCTGCTGAGTTGGATTTGATCATTGTAGCCACTGTATCGCCAGACAGGGTGTTTCCGGCTGTCGCCGCACGGATTCAACACCACATAAAAGCCAAGAATGCAGCCGGTTTTGATATTAATGCCGCCTGCTCGGGATTCGTTTTTGGATTAAAAATAGCCGAGCAGTATGTTTTGTCCGCTCGTCATAAAAACGTTATGGTGATTGGGGCGGAGGTCAATTCCAGAATGATCGATTGGGAAGACCGCAATACCTGTGTGTTGTTTGGCGATGGGGCAGGGGCGGTGGTAGTTAATGCCAGCGATGATGGAGCACGGGGAATTATTGAAACCTGCTTGTATACCGATGGCGCTTATACCGATTCGTTGGGTGTACCGGCGGGGGGGTCCAGGTTGCCTGCAAGCCATGAAACAATAGATGGCCGATTACATTATATTAAGATGAAGGGCAACGAGATATTTAAGATAGCGGTGCGCAACTTAACCGAATCAGCCCAATTAATTTTAAAAAATAACGGTTTTACGATCGACGATATAGACCTTTTTGTTCCCCATCAGGCGAACAGCCGCATCATTCAGGCCGTGGCTAATGCCCTCTCCCTTCCCATGGATAAGGCATATTCCACCATTGATAAGTACGGTAATACATCGGCGGCTTCTATCCCGATTGCCTTAGATGAAGCTACCCGTTGCGGTCGGCTTAAAAGGGGTGATCTGGCGCTGCTGTCAGCCTTTGGGGGCGGTTTGTCCTGGGCTGCTTCCTTGCTCAGATGGTAAATCAAGAGATAAGTTCAAATGTCAGCTGTCAGTAACTAATAGCTCGTTTACTAAAGGGAAAGGAATCTGCCATGAGCTTACGTTTTGACAATCTGGTGGATGAGGTCAAAAAGCTGTCAGTAGAAGAAAAAGAGGAATTGGAATTTTTAGTTGAACGATTCCTGGTTGAAGAACGAAGGGAAGATATCTACAAAAACTACCGAAAAAGCCTGCAAGAGCTTGGCGAAGGCAAGTTGGAGTTTTCAAGTGACCTCAACCGGCTTAAGCACAGGCTGGAAGAATGATCGAGGTTAGCTTTAGCTCTTCGTTCAAAAGGGCTTATAAGAAAAGGATAAAGGGGCAAAAAGAGTTAGAGGATAAATTCTGGGAGAAGGCTGAGCTTTTCTCACACGATCCTCTCAGCCGGAATCTGAGAACACACAAACTATCGGGAAGGCTAAAGGACTTGTGGAGCTTCAGCGTAGAGTATGATCTGCGAGTGGTGTTCTACTTTGCAGATGAGGCCAAGGCGGTTTTCGTAGACATAGGAAAACATGATGAAGTGTATTGATGTATTTACCGAGACACTTAGACTTATCATAAGGCGCCTAAATTATAGTGAAACTTATTTAAAAACATAAAAAAGAGCTAAATGTACCCAAAGTTGTACTCAATTTAAAAAAGAGGCAAACCAAGTGACATTGAATTTGGAATAGTAGCCGTAACAAAATTTAGTTCTTTGCAAACCTTGCGGTAAATGAAAAGGTAAAATAGGACGCAGATGAAGGCGGATTTACAAGATTTTTTTAAGGAACGAATTTGCGTTATATCTCTCGTAAATCTGTGTCCTATTTTTTATTAACGAAAGGAACTACATGAATTATTTTCTCACCGAAGAACAACAAATGATTAAGGATGTGGCCCGCCAGATTGCCCTGGAAAAGATTATCCCGGTACGGGCTGAGTTGGATGAGAAAGAAGAGTTTCCCTGGGAAATCATGAAGGTATTGGCCGCATCAGATATGTGCGGTTTATATATCCCGGAAGAATATGGCGGTATGGGCGTGGGCTGCTTTGAGTTGTGTTTGGCTACCGAGCAGATCAGCCGCGCCTGTGGCGGTGTGGCGGTAAGTTATGCCGCTTCCGGTTTGGGGACTTATCCCATATTGCTATTTGGGAATGAAGCCCAAAAGAAAAAGTACCTGCCCGATATTGCCAGTGGTAAAAAGTTGGCCGCCTTTGGGCTGACCGAGGCTGGAGCCGGGAGTGATGCCGGGGGTATCCAGACCACGGCGGTAAAAGATGGGGATTATTATATACTAAACGGTACTAAGCAGTGGATTACCAATGGCGGAATTGCCGATACCTATACCGTGGTAGCCATGACTAATAAAGCTAAAGGCACCCGTGGCGCCAGCATTTTTATCGTAGAGAAGGGCTGGGATGGATTTGATTTCGGCAAGAAGGAAAAGAAAATGGGTATCCGCTGCTCATCCACCACCGAACTTATCTTCAGAAATTGCCGCGTACCCAAAGAGAATCTGTTATCCAGGGAAGGCATGGGATTTATTGTAGCCATGAAGACCCTGGATTGTACCCGGCCCGGAATTGGGGCACAGGCAGTGGGTATCGCCCAGGGTGCGCTGGATGAAGCGCTGAGCTATGCCCGCCAGCGAGTGCAGTTCGGTAAACCCATTTCTTCGTTTCAGGCTATCCAGCATATGCTGGCCGATATGGCAACCCAGATTGAGGCCGCCCGGGCGCTGGTCTACGCCACCGCCAAGTATATAGATAGCGGCGCTAAGGATATATCCAAGGTTTCCGCCATGTGCAAGCTGTTTGCCGCTGATGTGTGTATGAAGGTTGCCACTGATGCGGTGCAGATTCTAGGCGGCTACGGTTATATGCGGGAGTATCCGGTAGAGAAGATGATGCGGGATGCCAAGATTACTCAGATTTATGAGGGCACCAATCAGATTCAGCGTAACGTAATCGCCTTACAGCTAATCAAAGAGAGCGCCAGTAAACACAAATGATTATGGCAGGCACAGCCTGTTTCTTAAACCTGATCTATTCATAAACTCAGACTAGATTCGCCAGGCCTCTTGTGAGATAAGGTGCATGAGCCAACGTCCAATAAAGCTTTGCTTGCCCGAGGCGGCTGATCAGGAAGCTGATAAATTTATAATTTTCAACTAAATGTTGATTCGCCCACAACAATACCCGAATTTTTCGGGTTAGGTAGGTATATATGAAAATAATCGTCTGTATAAAGCAAGTTCCGGCAACGACTAAGGTGAAGATAAACCCTGAAACCAATACCTTGATCCGCGAAGGGGTGGAGTCTATCATCAACCCCTTTGATGCCTATGCTATAGAAGAAGGAGTAAGGGTACGCGAACATTGCGGGGGTACAGTAACCGTACTCACCATGGGCCCGCCTCAGGCTGAGGCTGCACTCAGGGAAGCCATATCCCTGGGGGCCGATGAGGCGGTACTGCTCTCTGATAGAGCCTTCGCCGGTTCTGATACCTGGGCCACTTCATATGCCCTGGCCCAAGGTATTAAAAAGGTCGGGGATTTTGATCTGATCGTGTGCGGCAAACAAGCCATAGATGGTGATACCGCTCAGGTAGGCCCCGGCATAGCTGAATTTTTAGGCATTCCTTTTGTAGCCTATATACGGAAGATAGAAGAGATAAACGATAGCCTGCTACGGGTGGAACGGCTGATGGATGATGGCTATTAAGTAATTGAAACAAAATTACCGGCGCTTATTACTGTGGTCAAAGAGATAAATGAACCCCGGCTGCCGTCTTTGCGCGGCAAAATGAATGCCAGGAAGGCTGCAATCACAACCTGGAATTTAAAGCATCTGGGGGTAACTGAAGACAGTGTGGGTCTACCGGCCTCCCCTACCAAGGTGGTTAAAATATTCACTCCACCAGCACGCGGGAACGGAGAAATGTTTAGCGGCAGCACGCAGGAAGTGGTTGAAAAATTGGTGGCACACCTACAACATGATCAGGTGGTATAGGGGCAGCATTTAAGGGGTGGTTTTGATATTTCGGGTTGTCCTTGATGTTTGATGTTTCGGCTTGCCCTCAAGCCGAAAACACTAAGGTAGGGCTTCCCCTTGCCTGTTTCGGCCTGGGGACAGGCCGGAAGATCAGGTGGTTTAGGATTGTGTCCCATATTACTGTTTTAGATTCATAAATGATGGTCTCGTAAAAAGTCGAAAAACACAGATTATTGTCATTCCCGTGTAAACGGGAATCCAGTATTTTACGATAGTTGAAATCAGGATGGATTCCCGCTTTCACGGGAATGACGACTTTTTACGATTTCATCATAAATAACTTAGGGCAAAAAAACTATGAGCATTAAGGTTTTATCAGAAAAATGTGTCGCCTGTGAGGTATGTATACCGGCGTGTCCCTATGGAGCTATTTCCATGCAGGACGAGCTGGCAGTTATCGGCGATGAGTGTACCCTGTGCGGGTCATGTGTGGAGGTCTGCGCCACAGAAGCCATTCTTATTATGGATGAGCGGGAGGCAACAGAAGACTTAAACGACTATAGTGGGATATGGGTCTTTGCCGAGCAGCGCAAGGGTCAGATAGCAAGCGTAGCATATGAGCTATTGGGAGAGGGCCGCAAGCTGGCCGATAAACTGGGGCAGCCCCTGGCGGCGGCGCTGTTTGGTAATAGCATGCAGGAAGCTGCCCAGGAGCTTATTTACCATGGGGCGGATGAGGTATATCTGGCTGATGATCCCGTTTTAGCCGATTTTCACGAAGACTCCTATGCCCAGGTGTTGACTGATTTAATTAACCAATATAAGCCCAATATCGTGCTTGCCGGGGCTACGGCCATAGGCCGCTCTTTTATTCCTAAAGTAGCGGTTAAGTTGCACACTGGGTTGACCGCCGATTGCACTCAGCTCGAAATAAACCCCGAAACCAAGTTACTGGAGCAGACCCGACCGGCCTTCGGTGGTAATATTATGGCTACCATACTCTGTCCATATAACCGGCCACAGATGGCTACCGTACGGCATAAAGTCATGAAGCAGGCTACTTGTGATAAAAACCGTAAGGGTAAAATAATCACCAAAGAAATTAATGCCGGACAGTTGACCCTGCGCACCAGGCTGATTGAAATGGTGGAGGAGATAACCGATACGGTTAATCTAACCGAAGCCGATATTATCGTCTCCGGTGGCCGCGGCTTGGCAAAGCCTGAGAACTTCAAGCTGATTGAGGATTTGGCTAAAGTGTTAGGCGGGGCGGTCGGCGCTTCCCGTCCTACAGTGGATGCCGGTTGGATTCCATATTCGCACCAGGTAGGGCAGACCGGCAAGACCGTGTGTCCCAAGCTATATATAGCCTGCGGTATATCCGGCGCTATTCAGCATTTGGCGGGGATGCAATCCTCAGATGTGATCGTGGCCATAAATTCTGACCCTGAGGCGCCTATATTTAATGTAGCCACGTATGGTATTGTGGGCGATTTATTTGATGTGCTGCCCGCTTTAACCCAACGATTCAAAGAAGTGTTAGGGTAAAACATGCTGGCTTTTTTATTTCCCGGACAGGGTTCGCAATATGTGGGCATGGGTAAGGAACTGGCGGAAAGCTTTCCCAAGGCTAAAGCTTATTTTGATCAAGCTGATAAAGTTCTGGGTTATGACCTGACAGAGGTGTGTTTTTCCGGTCCCGAAGCGAAGCTTAATCAGACCATCCACACTCAACCGGCTCTTTTAACCGTCAGTGTGGCAGCTTGGGCCGTTCTTAGCGATAACGGCATAAAGCCCGATATGCTGGCCGGACATAGTCTGGGAGAGTATACCGCACTGGTAGCTGCCGGGGCGCTGGATTTCGGGCAAGCCCTGTCACTGGTGCAGAAAAGGGCCGCATATATGCAAGCCGCCGTACCGGAAGGCCAAGGCGCCATGGCGGCTATAGTAGGTTTAACCAGGGATGAGGTTTCTAATATATGCAGGAGATTTAGCCCCCCCGATGTGGTTGAGGCGGCAAATTTCAATTGCCCGGGACAGGTGGTTATCTCAGGCTCGCATGCCTCAGTGCTAAAAGCTATGGAACAGGCCAGGCAATGGAGAGCCAAATTAGCCAGACAGCTGCCGCTTTCTATCCCCTCTCATTGCAGCTTGATGAGGACTGCGGGAGAAAAGCTGGCTCATGAACTTGATAAGCTGGAGCTAAACCAGACGGCAATTCCAATCATCAGTAATGTAACCGCTAAACCGATGACTTCGGCTGCTGAGATAAAGGCTGCGCTTATTAAACAAGTATCCTCTCCGGTGTTGTGGGAGGATTCCATTTCGTATATGATAGCGCAGGGAGTGGATACCTTCATCGAGCTGGGACCCGGACAGGTGCTAAAGAAACTGCTGAAACGTATAAATAAAGATGTTAGCGCCTTGCAGGTAGAAGATGAGGACAGTCTGCAAAAGACTTTGACCATTTTACCCGAAAAATTCGGGTCTTGTTATGGGGAAATCGACATTTAGTTGAAAAGTATAAATTTATCAGCTTCCTGATCAGCCGCCTTGGGCAAACAAAGCTTTATTGGACGTTGGCTCATGCACCTTATCTCACAAGAGGTCTGGCGAATCTAGTTTGAGTTTATGAATAGATCAGGTTTAAAGGGATGTTAAATATGGATAAGCTGTTTAGCGGACAGGTGGCTTTAGTAACCGGAGGCTCCCGCGGAATCGGTCAGTCAATAGCGCTTTCCCTGGCTTTGGCCGGGGCGAATATAGCCATTTTAGCGCGTAATCGGGAGCGTTGCCAACAAGTAGCCGCTCAAATTGAACAACTGGGGGTTAAGGCGCTTCCCTTATCGGCTGAGGTAGCCGACTATGCGCAGGTGGAGCAAGCGGTAAAACAGGTAATTGGGCAGTTTGGCCGGTTGGATATATTGGTTAATAATGCCGGTATCACCAAAGACGGTTTGTTAGTAAGAATGAGCAAGCAAAATTGGGATGACGTATTGGCAGTTAATTTAAGTGGCACGTTCAATTGTATCAGATGCGTGGCCCGCCAAATGATGAAAGCCAAAAAGGGTAAAATTTTGAATATAACCTCAGTGGTGGGGTTAACCGGAAATCCGGGTCAGGCCAACTATACCGCCGCCAAAGCCGGCATTATCGGACTTACCAAAACCGTAGCCTTAGAGCTGGCCCCGCGTGGAATTACGGTAAATGCCATCGCTCCCGGGTTTATCGATACCGATATGACCAAAGATTTACCCGCTGAGGTAAAGGAACAAATTCTGGGCCGCATTCCCCTGGCTAGATTCGGCACAGCGGAAGAAGTGGCCAAGGCCGCTGAATTCTTGCTTTCACCAGCGGCCGATTATATTACCGGACAGGTGCTATCAGTAAATGGGGGCATGTATATGTAACCGCCTTGTTTCCGGTACGATATTTGTGGCTAGCTCAATTAATTTTTAATCTGATCTATTCATAAATTCAGACTGGGTTTGCAAGACACCCCTTGTGAGATAAGGTTTATGAGCCAACGTCCTATAAAACTTTGTTTATCCAAGGCGGCTGATCAGGAAGCTGATAAATTTATATTTTTCAGCTAAATATCGATCTGCTCATAACAAGACCCGAATTTTTCGGGTTAAAAAAATAAGTTTTCAGTTGATGTAACCAAAAAAATATGATATTTTTTTGAAAATCTTAAAATTAACCCATTCTTTAAAGGAGGTGAACAGTTTACATGGAAGTTGCTGCGAAGGTAAAAAGTATTATTGTTGATAATCTGGGAGTAGCTGAAGATGAGATTACTCCAGAGGCTTCTTTTGTGGATGATTTAGGAGCTGACTCCTTGGATACGGTGGAGTTAGTAATGGCTCTTGAAGAGGAATTCGATATTGAAATTCCAGACGATGATGCCGAAAAAATCGCCACTGTTGGGGATGCCGTAAGATATATTCAGGAACATAGCGAGTCCAAGTAATAGTACCAGTTTATATCATGCTGGACTAATCGGGACATTGGCAGGGGAGGTCTTAGTTGGCTGAAAGAAGGGTAGTTATAACTGGGTTAGGAGCGGTCACTCCATTAGGTGTTGGGGTGGAACAGACGTGGTCTGCCTTGTGTCGGGGAGAGTCAGGGGTCGGCCCCATTACCCGGTTTGAGGCCAGTGAATATGATTCTCGCATTGCCGGTGAAGTTAAGGGCTTTGATCCCAAGGACTATATCCCCGCCAAAGACATTAAGAAGATGGACACCTTTATTCAATACGCTCTGGCAGCCAGTATTATGGCAGTGGAAGATGCCCGGTTAAAGGTAGATAAAGCGGAAGTCCACCGGGCCGGGGTATTGGTAGGCTCTGGCATTGGTGGTCTACCGGCGGTTGAACGCTGCCATGAAGCGGTGTTGGCGGGAGGCCCCCGTAAGCTTACGCCCTTCTTTATCCCCATGTTGATTGTGAATCTGGCCGCAGGTCAGATTTCTATCCGCTTTGGATTTAAGGGCCCTAATTATGCCATAGTCACTGCTTGTGCTACCGGTAATCACTGCATTGGCGAAGCTTATCGCTGTATTAAACGGGGTGATGCGGATGTAATGGTAGCCGGGGGAACTGAATCAGTGATTATTTCTCTGGCAGTGGGTGGATTCTCGGCCATGAAGGCTTTGTCTACCAGAAATGATGCGCCGGCTCGAGCCAGCCGTCCATTTGATAAGGGCAGGGATGGCTTTGTGATGGGAGAAGGCGCTGGAATAATGATTCTGGAAGATTTGGAATATGCCCGCATGCGAGGGGCCAAAATATACGCCGAAATAGTAGGCTTCGGTATGTCTGGAGACGCATATCATATAGCCTCCCCGGACCCCTCCGGCGAAGGCGCCATGCGCTCCATGAACAACTGCCTGGAAGATGCCGGGGTCACTCCCCGGGAGGTGGATTATATCAATGCCCATGGCACATCTACTCCATTTGGCGATAAGATCGAAACCAAAGCGATAAAACATGTGTTTGGCGACCACGCTTATAAACTTAAGATAAGCTCCACCAAATCGATGATCGGCCACCTGCTGGGGGCGGCCGGAGGGGTGGAAGCTATTGTATGTGCCTTGAGTATTGCTCGTGAAATAGTCACCCCCACCATAAACTACGAAAATCCTGATCCGGATTGTGACCTGGATTATGTCCCCAATAAGGCATTGGAGATGCCGGTAAATCTGGCGCTCTCTAATTCATTTGGCTTTGGGGGAACTAACGCCACTTTACTCTTTAAGAAATTTGAGGATTAAGGTTGGTGCATCAACGCCACAACGGCAAACCCCTGTCCCTCGTTCAAAAAAGAATCGGCTATACCTTCAACAATGAGCATTTGTTAGTCAATGCGATGGTACATAGTTCCTTCGCCCACGAACATAAGGATTCCGGCCTTTCCCATAATGAACGCCTGGAGTTCTTAGGCGATGCTGTCTTGGGCCTGGTGATCTGTGATTACTTGATGCACGAATACCCCCATTATAGAGAGGGTGATTTATCAGCGCTTAAGTCATATCTGGTTAGTGAACAGGTCTTGGCCGAGGTGGCTGCTGAAATTGATTTAGGGGCATACCTGTTATTAGGCAAGGGGGAAGAACAGACCCAGGGCCGCCAGAAGAGTTCTCTCTTAGCCAAT
>JAJRUU010000084.1 GCA_024277605.1 bacterium | reverse complement strand
GGTATCTTGAAAAATTAGAATTTTCGTTCAAGATCAAGGCAGCCACATGTGGCCATGCGAAAAATTTAACCGCAGGTATATAGTTGATATTCCGAGGATTAAATTTTGAGCATAACGCAGAGCTTGGGCGAAAAGGCAATTGGGGACTTGTCCCCTTTTTCAAGGTACCCTCTAGATATTGGAAGAGATTATGAGAACCCTGTTAGTAGTACTTGGTGGATATTATGTTTTTGATTATGGTGCGCGTAAGATATCCGCTTATCTAAAATCAAAGGGTCATCAGGTCGATCTGCTACTCATCCCGTTCGTGCGCTTAGAGAAACGCCGCACATTTCATCCGCATAAGAAGTTTTTTGATGAAGATCTGGCCGAGAAGATAATTCAACCGATTAACCGCTTAATTCGCGAGCGGGGATATTCTTTAGTGGGAATTTCACTGACCACAAATTTCTTTGAGCATGCCCGCATGATCACCGAGCACATTAAAACTGAATTTGATATGCCGATAATCTGGGGTGGGATTCATGCTATGGTAGCCCCGGAGGAATGCCTTCAGCATGCGGACGTGGTTTGCCGCGGCGAGGGAGAAGAGGTAATGCTGGAACTCTGCGAATGTATTCGGGATAATAAAACATGGGAAGCTGTGCCCAACCTTTGCTATAAGAAGGATGGGCAAATGGTGTGCAATCCCTTGCGCATGCTGGTGCAGGATCTGGATCGCTATCCCGCCCAGGACTTCGATATCACTAACCACTACATATGTCACCAATTCGATGTGGTTAAGATGACCGATGAGCTGCTCTATGCGTTTTTGCCGCATGTGTATGGGCCGGATTCGTTTGGCTATACAGCCCTGGCTACCCGTGGGTGTCCCTATGGCTGTACGTACTGTTTAAACAGTACCTTGCGGGAGACCTATGCCGGGAAGGGGAAACTTTTAAGACGGCGTTCGGTGGAAAAGGTGATTGAGGAACTGGCGGATGTAAAGCAGCGCTTTCCCAAAATTTCGTACGTGGTTTTTTCCGATGAAACATTGCTCATGGGGCAGGACGTTTCCTGGATTGCCAATTTTACTAAGTTATACCGGGAGGGGGTGGGGATTCCCTTCTCAGCTTGTGTTAGCCCGGAAAATGTTTCCCATGAAGGGCTTAGACTTCTGGTTGATGGGGGGCTTTTTAATTTACAGATGGGGATTCAGAGCGGAAGTCGGCGAACCTTAAAGGAAGTCTACCACCGGCGGGATAATATTGACAAATTGATTGAAGCCACTAAAATCATTAACCAGATTCCGGAAATTGTGCCGCTGTATGATGTGATCCTGGATAATCCCTATGAGACGGATGAGGATTATAAAGAGACTATCCGGTTATTGACCAAGATTCCAAAACCATATGAACTGCAACTCTTTTCGCTAACCATGTATCCGGGGGCCAAGCTTACCGAGCGGGCTGTCCGGGATGGAATTATTAAAAATGCGCGGGAAGAGGTTTACCGCAAGCATTATCAGGCTTATAGGAAAGACAACTATTATAACTTGCTGATGTCTATGGTACAGTTTTTCCCGGCTGATACGATATTGAAACTAATGGAAAAGAACGATTTTATCCATCGCTGGGGATTGCGCTTTCTGCTCTGGTTGTGGCAATCCACCAGCTACGTTTCCGGAACGGCCCCGTATAAATTACTCAAGAAGATACTGGTGGAACGCTTTAATGTCCCAGCTCCGGTGTACGCCAGGATTCCAACCCGTGATAATACAAAAGAAACAGCTTCCGATGAGAAAACTCATGTCGGCGGGAATTAAGTCCCGGCTTTAATCCAAACTCACTGTTGTAGAGGCTGTTTATCGATATGAAGCGAAAGTTAAAAGCAGACCTGCATACGCACACTTTAGAAGGCAAAAAACCCGAGTCGGCTGAGTGTACCGCCAAACAGTTGATCGATGCCGCTCAGAAGCGAGAGTTCGATGTGCTCTCCATTACTAATCATAATCTGGTTACTTATGATAAGTATCTGGTTGATTATGCAGCTGAACGCGGGATATTGCTGATTGCCGGGGTTGAGGTCACCATTCGACATAAACATGTGCTGTTATATAACTTCGATTTCTCAAATAACCATATAAACAGCTTTGAGGATATTGAAAAACTTAAAGCAGAGGATAACCTCTGTCTTGCGCCGCATCCCTTCTATCCGGGTTCCGTTTCCATACAGGGTGAATTTGACCGCTATCGGCACATATTTGACGGCTTGGAGTTTTGTCACTTTTATTGTCGACAAATAAATTTCAACAAAAAAGCAGCTGAAAAGGCAGCCAAATACAACCTTCCGCTGGTGGGGATGTCCGATACCCATATGATCTCTCAGTTGGGATGTACCTATTCGCTGGTTGAAGCAGAGAAAGATATAGAATCGGTAATTGGGGCCATAAAACAGGGAAAGCTGGAGATAGTAACTCAGCCGCTGGGAATATTGGCTTTGAGCAAAATAAGCCTTGTAATGTTGAAAAACGATTTGTTTAGTTTGTTTAGCTAAACCCGTAGAGGGATGCGTATGGTAAACGTTTACTTGATACTGATAGGGTTGGTTGCGGGAGTGCTGTGCGGAATGCTGGGCATTGGCGGGGGTACGGTGGTCATCCCGGCGTTATTATTCCTGTTTGCTTTTGATATGAAACAGGCGGTGGGTACCTCACTTTTGTTTGTTGCCCTGGCCTCGATTATGGGGGTTATCGGGCATCATCAGCTGCATAATATAAACTGGAAATTCGGGCTGCTCATGACCCTGGGAGCTATCGCCGGGGTGTTTATCGGTGTGCGGCTGATCCAGGTAGTGCCGAATCCGATGCTGAAGAAGATATTCGGGATATTTCTGCTGGTTGTCTCTATCCGGCTGATAACCAGTTCCTAGGAGTCTGTCGGACTTTAGCAGCAGAATATGGTATAATGGTCGGAAATAAATCTTTGCCATGAAGGGGCCAAAAGATGAGTGTTAAATTTATACTGACCGACCGGGAGACGCCTTATTTGTTACCGCCGTCACTTC
>JAJRUU010000083.1 GCA_024277605.1 bacterium | reverse complement strand
GAAGTGACGGCGGTAACAAATAAGGCGTCTCCCGGTCGGTCAGTATAAATTTAACACTCATCTTTTGGCCCCTTCATGGCAAAGATTTATTTCCGACCATTATACCATATTCTGCTGCTAAAGTCCGACAGACTCCTAGGTCGGCCTTTAGGCCGACCTGAGAGCGGAGGGCTAAAGCCCGGGGGCTAAAGCCCTACCTACCCATTTAGTATATGTTTGATTGCAACTTGGCATAAAAGGCATTTTGCGGCTTGTGCAAAAGCCTAACCGGACACTACTAAGAATTATTCGAGCTTAACAAGTTCAGCCAGTCTATGATATACTGTGGAGCGTTATCTGGAACAAGGAAGCTATCTGAATGCGAGTATTATTCATCACACGTTGTTATCCCCCCATAATCGGGGGTATGGAGAAAGTCAGTTACGAGCTGACTACTCATATGTCGCACCTGGCAGAAACATATATCATTGCCAATCGCCGCGGCAAGGGGTTTTTGCCCATTTTTTTACCTTATGCCTTATTTCGCGCCATATACTTAATAAAGCGGCATAATATAGAACTGGTGCATTTGAGCGACGGTTTTATGTCTTTATTGGGTGTGCTGATAAAATTATTTTGTAAAATACCTGTTGTAGTGACTGCACATGGACTTGATGTAACATATCAACATTCAGTATATAAGTGGCTGGTACCTAAATGTATACGGAGCATGGATAAAGTCATCTGTATCAGTCGACACACTCAAAATGAGTGCCTTAAGCGAGGCATAATGGCTGAAAAGTGCGTGGTTATTCCCAATGGCGTAAACGGTCAGGAATTTATACTCGATGAGCCTGATTCGAGGTTAGAGTTGGAAAAAATATTGGGTATCGAATTAAGCGGCAAGCGGATTTTATTGAGTGTGGGACATCTGGTAAAACGCAAAGGAGTTGCCTGGTTCATAGAATTCGTAATGCCGAAAGTAGCCAAAGACACAATTTATGTTATAATCGGCGGCTATGGAAACGCCAGCTCAGGAAATGAAAAAGAGGAATATAACAACTTAATCCATAAATCAGGCTTACAAAACAGAGTCTTCCTGCTGGGTGAAGTCCCCGTGCGCACCCTTAAGCTGGCCTATAATACCGCCGATTTACTTATCATGCCCAATATTAAAGCAGGTAGCGATATTGAAGGTTTTGGCATTGTAATTTTAGAGGGTGGTTCCTGTGGTTTACCGGCTATTGCCTCTAGCTTGGAAGGCATCAAAGATGCCGTTTCTCATGGGGAAAATGGGTTCCTGGTACAACCCGGCGCTGCTACCGGTTACATAAAACAGATAAACGCATATCAGCCATCTATAGAATTCAGCCGGCAAGTGCGTGATTTCACATTGCAGCAATTTGAATGGTCAAGCATTGCACAACGATACCTTGCAACCTTTAAACAACAGATAGATAAATGAAAATCCTGTTGATAGCTCCCTGCAGCATGCCTTATCAGCATGGGAGCTTTGTGCATAAATATTTACTTAGAATGGGACACGAGGTTTGTTCCTTCGACTATCGCCAAAAACCGCCTACGGCATTAGGGCGTTGGCCGCTGATCAGCAACCACTGGATATACCCGCTGCTGCTCAGAACCCTGCCGGTTAAAAACAAACTGCTTATTCAGCAAGCGCTTGAATTTAAACCTGAGTTGATTTTAGTGATCAAAGGGGAATCGGTACTCCCACAAACTATTGAGTACCTGAAACAACAGACCAATGCGCAAGCCATTAATTGGTTTCCCGATGATCCGCATTTATTTAATGCCGTAGCCAAATACAATGCAAACGCCTATAATATAATATTTACCAGTTCCGCCGATGCGGTCGCCTGGTATAAAGAATTGGGGTTAAAACGGGTACATTGGATAGGATTTGCCTGCGACCCTGAGGTGCATAAACGGCTAAAACTTACCCCTGAAGAGCAAGCCCATTATGGGGCAGATATTTGTTTTGTAGGTACCTACTATCTTGAGCGCCATCGTATACTAAAGCGACTGGCTGATTTTAAATTGAAATTCTGGGGGCCGCACTGGTACCGTCCTTTGATTGGAAATAATCTGTATAGCCGCTATATGGGAAAAGCTATTTACCACCAGGAGATGGTCAAGGCCTATAACGCCGCAAAAATTGTGATTAACATCCATCCGGCAGTCATGCGGCATAAAGGCTTGAGAGCCAACATGAAGGCATATGAGATTGCGGGAAGCGGCGCCTTTCAGTTATGTGACAAAACCAAGGGGGTAGAAGAAGTGTTCGCCATTGGGGATGAGGTTGTCTGCTATCAGAATGAACACGATGTAGCGGATATAGCCAGATACTATCTGGAGCATCCACAAGAGCGTGAAAAAATAGCTGCGGCTGCCCAGAAACGGGCCTATGGGCAATATACTTTCGAACACAGATTGACCCGTATCCTGGCAGAGGTCGGCTAAATGCCCAAACTTTCGGTAGCTATAATAACTTATAATGAGGAAAAACGAATCGCCGCTTGCCTGTCCAGTGTGGCCTGGGCTGATGAAATAGTAGTAATCGACTCTTACAGTGCTGATGATACAGCAGCGATCTGCCGGAAATTCGGGGCGCAGGTTATTCAGCAAAAATGGCCGGGGCATATCAGTCAGAAAAATTACGCCCTGTCGCAAACATCTCATGATTGGGTGTTCAGCCTGGACGCAGATGAAGTGGCCTCAGCGGAGCTGGCAAGCCAGATAAAAGAACTAATGCGGCAAGAGCCGCCGGATGCAGCGGGCTATTATGTCCCCCGTCAAACTAAATATCTGGGCCGCTGGATCAAGCACTGCGGTTGGTATCCCGATTATAAACTGCGGCTGTTTGATAAACGGGCAGCCCGCTGGGGCGGGGAAGACCCGCATGACAGCATTATCTGTGAGGGCAAGACTGCCAAGCTAAGCGGCAAATTATACCATTATTCCTTTGATAGCTTGAGCGATCATTTAGATACCATTGACCGTTTCACCGGCATTGCCGCTGCCCAGCGGCATAAAAAGGGGGCTAAATCCAGTCCGCTCCAGTTGCTGCTGCGTCCGCCGCTCACTTTTTTTAAAATGTATTTTTTGCAGCTGGGTTTCTTAGATGGAATACCGGGTCTGATTATATGTATCCTCTCGGCTTATCACGTGTTTGTTAAATACGCTAAGCTGTGGGAGCTAAACCAGCCAGGGGTCAATGACCCCCAGGGGCTGGCCTAATTAGATGAAAGCACTATAGCTAACACCGCCCATTGCCGTTCTTGGGTCCGTGACCCTGCGAACGGAAGCAGAGGCTCGCATCTTTGCAAATGCGATTATATAATTTCCATAGCGGAACAAACTAAATGGCTGAACCAAATAGAATCCTGGTCACTCGTAACGATAAGCTGGGGGACGTTATAGTCTCCACCCCGGTATTTTTATCGCTGCGCCAAAGCTTTCCTAACGCCCATATAGCCGCCCTGGTGAGTCTGGCGGGTTTTGAGGTGCTAAAGGATAATCCCCACCTAAACGAAGTGCTCGTTGATGATACGCAAGGGGAGCATCAGGGTCGGCGCGGATTTAAGCAGTTGGTGGCTGAAGTCAAACAGCGAAATTTCGACAGCGCCATAATCCTGTTTTCCGACTGGCGCATGGGACAGCTGTGTATGATGGCCGGTATACCAAAGCGCATATGTCCAGCCTCGAAGCTAGCTCAATTACTCTATACCAAACGCATTCGGCAGCGTCGTTCAAAATCGATTAAGCATGAAGCCGATTACAACTTGGAGCTGGCGGCTGAACTGGGAGCCAGCATAATACGCAAAACCGAGCTATGGACGCCGGATTTTGTAAAGCAGCGGGCGCAACAGTTCTTTGACAAGCTGGATATTGATCCTAAAGCGCCCATAATAGGCATACATCCCGGTGGCGGCGGCTCGAGCCGTAATTGGTCGATTAAGCGCTATGCCGAACTGGGCAATGAATTAATAGATAAACTGGGGGCCACCATTTTCGTAACTAACGGCCCGGGTGAGGAGGAGTTGGTAACACAACTTGCCGACAGCCTGAAAACCCCGGCGTACCGCTATCCCAATCATTATGGCGTCCAGTTTCTGGCTGAGCTGATCAAGCGCTTTAATATATGTGTAAGCGCCAACACCGGCCCTATGCACATAGCCGCGGCGGTGGGCACCCCCACGGTGTCACTATTTAGCCCGCTCATTGTAACCCGGCCGCAACGTTGGGGACCGATAGGCAATAAACATGTAGTGTTGTCGCCCAAATTACCTGAATGCAAAAATTGCAGGCCAAAACATTGCGGTCATGCTGATTGCCTGGAGCTGATTCCCATATCAGAAGTATTAGCAGCCATAAATAAGTTACTATAAAATATGTCACATAACATTTTATATATTCAAGTGGTGACTATAATGGGTGGGGCGCCCCTGAGTCTCATCCAACTGGCCAGCCGCTTGGATAGCAGCAAATTTAAGCCGCTAATCGTAACCTCAAGGCAGGGTCAATTCACTGAGGAATTAAGCAGGGCCGGCTTAGCCTATCGCATAGTGCCCATGGGGATGTGGCGCAAGGGTAAGTCTTTTCCTGGTATACCCTTGTCTTTGTATAGGCTTTACAAGTTGATAAAGCAAGAAAACATCTCATTGGTACATGCCAACACCCTATGGGATAATCCCTATGCCGCTCTTCCGGCTAACTTTTGCAATGTCCCGGCAGTATGTCATATTCGCTCTACCCCCAGACCGGATATGGTAAAAAAATATTTCCTGCATAAGGCCAGTCGCCTCATTTGCGTATCTGAATATGCCAGGAAATCTCTGGGGGAATTAAACGAGGTGTCCCTATCAACAATTTACAATGGAATTGATTTAACATATGGTCAGCTGCATGGAGTGAGCCAGCGGGTTCGCGCCGAACTAGGGTTTTCCCCAGACAACATCTTAGTAGGGCTGATTAGCCGGTTAGACCCCCTGAAAGGCCAGGAAACACTAATTCAGGCCGCCAGGGAGGTGCTGGCTAAATTTCCAAAAACCCGCTTTTTGCTCGCCGGAGAGCCAAAAGATAAGATGCCTGACTATTTACATCAACTGAAATTTATGGTAAAAAGCGCTGGACTTGATGCTTTTTTTATATTTACCGGCTACTATAGTAATACTATAGAACTCACAGCAGCCCTGGATATTTCAGTATTACCTTCCTTTAGCGAGGGATTTGGCCGCACAAATTTAGAGGCCATGGCGCTTTCCAAGCCAGTTGTCTCCACCAATATTGGCGGTATACCGGAAGTAGTGGAAGATGGGCTGAGCGGGTTTTTGATACCCCCTAATGACCCAAGTAAACTGGCCCAGAAGCTTATGGAATTGATAGCTGACAAAGACAAACGTAAAAACATGGGTCAGCAGGGATATAAAATAGTTACCCAAAAATTTGATTTAAACCAACAAATAAAAAAAGTAGAAGCCCTCTATGAGGAACTAGTTGAAAAATAATATATTATGCACAAAGCTCGCATCTTGCACACCAATTTCCATAAATACATGGTTGGAGAATCCAAACGAATACTGGCCAATGTATATGGTTTAAAACAACGCGGCCACCATGTAATCTTAGCCTCACCGCCCGAATCAGCCATTATCCAGCAGGCGCAAAACATGGGACTACTCACCTTTACCGAGGTACAATTTTATAGCGGTTTTCGTCCATTGGGCTTTATAAAGGATGTGCTGGCCCTAAAGCGCGTAATTGAGCGAGATAAGATAAATATTGTGCACACCCACGGCTCAAAAGACAGCTGGAGCGGGGCAATCGCCGCCCGGCTGGCGGCTGGAGATGTTAAAGTCGTCAGAACCAGGCACAATCATTTTCCGGTAAAGAGGCATCTATTTAACAAATGGTTATACCAAAAGCTTACCCAGCACTTGGTGGCCATCTCCGAATATATTAAAGCCGGGTTTACCTGCGACAATTTTGTGCCTGAGGAGAAAATATCGCTTATCTATAGTGCGGTGGATGTAGCCGAATATAATCCTGCTCAAGACGGGCAAATTTTCAGAAAAGAACTCGGCATATCAGAAGATGAGCAATTAGTGGGTATGGTAGCCTTTGTCGTTCCCCGTAAAGGCCATAAATATTTTTTGGAAGCCGCTGCCAAGATACTGCAAACGAAAAGGTTTAAGGTTAAATTCGTGGTTGTGGGGGATGGAGATGATGCGCTGGAGGCGGATTTACAGCAAATGGTCAAGCAGGCGGGATATGAGCGGCAGATTTTATTCACTGGTTTTCGTAAAGACATTAAATCGGTGTTGGCTCGACTGGATATTTTCGTACTGCCTACGCTGGAAGAAGCCCTGGGGTTGGCCTTCGTTGAAGCGCTGGCCATGAAAAAGCCGGTGATCGGCGCCCAGGTGGGCGGAGTGCCCGAGATAGTGCGTAATAACGAAACCGGCCTGCTGGTACCCCCCAAAGATGCGCATAGCTTGGGTGAAGCAATCGCCAGCTTGCTACATAATAAGAAACTGGCTTGCCGGTTGGCGGAGGCCGGCAGGCGGCTGGTTGAGGCTGAATTCTCCACCACAGCCTTAGTTGAAAAAAGCGAGCAGCTGTACCAGAAACTGCTGAACCCAGGGAGTTAATACTTAAAGTGCGCATTTTGCATCTCATAAGCAGCGCCAGATGGACCGGAGCCGCCGATCCTGCGGTAAGCTTGGTTAAGGGGTTGGAACTCAGAGGCCATGAGGTGTATGTGGCCTGTATTCCGGGGCGCTCTTTGTCTAAAGAATCCATAAAGCTGGGCTTACAACCTTTGTATGATTTTGAGTTAAACAGCAATAACCCGTTAACTATCATAAAAAATATAAAAAATTTAAGCCGCTTTATTAAAACCAGACAGTTGGACATTTTACATCTTCATCTCTCACATGATCACTGGTTGGGAGGGCTGGCGGCAAAATTCAGCGGATCGAAGGTTAATGTAGTGAGAACATTGCATCAGCTTAACAAACTACGAATTGACCCTATACACAAGTTTTTATTCCAAAACTTAACAGACCTTAGCCTCGCCCTTTCCGACACTGCCCGAAAAAAATTAATTAACGGCATGAATTTACCCGCAAACCGAGTGGCTACTATTTTTGGCGGAGTGGATGCGGTCAGGTTTAATCCAAAAGTATCGGGGCACAATATCCGAAAACGGCTGGGATTGGCGGAAGATATTCCTTTAATCGGCCTGGTATCCCATCTACATTCAAACCGGGGGCACAAACAGGCGCTGGCGGCCTTTCCGCATATAAAAAAGCTGGTCCCCCAAGCCAAGTTAATCTTCCTCGGCGAAACCGATGAGCCTTATCACAGCCGGTTGAGCAGACAGGTGCAAGAGATGGAATTGGCGCAAGATGTTAAGTTTGTAGTTGACGGCAAAGCGGAGGAGTGGCCTGAACATGTTGCCATGCTGGATGTCGTCATGTATTTGGCCCAGGGATCGGAGGATTCGGCGCGTGCAGTGCTGGAGGCTATGGCGCTTTCCAAAGCGGTTGTAGCGCTTGACGTGGGCGCCATTCCTGAAATAGTAATCCCTAATGAAACGGGACTGATAATACCCGATTTAAAACCCCACAGCATAGCCGGTGCAGTGAATTATTTACTCGCCCATCCCGATGAAGCAATAGAGTGGGGCCAGGCGGGCCGTAAGCGAGTTGAGGCCCGATTTACCAATCAGCTGCGAGCTGAACACACCGAACGAGTTTACCTTAAGCTATGTCAAGAAAATTAAGCATATTACAAATAATCTCCAAATCGAGCATAAGCAGCGGCGGCTCCCGACAGGCCTTTCAACTGGCCAGGGAGCTGGCACAACGGGGACATCGGGTGAGCTTTGTATGTCGACCGCTTTTGCGCAGCAAGGAGGAGCTGGATAATAGCAACATAACGGTAGTCGAAATTAAAATGAAGAGCGAGTTTGACTTATCCTCCAGCATGGCATTATATAAATTAATGAAAGAAGAAAAAACGGATGTGGTGCATGTACACAAAGGGCTGGCTCATAGCCTGGCCTATCCGGCTGCATGCCTAGCTAAAGTCCCCGTATTTGTGGTTAACCGGGGGGTGAGTTTTCCGCTGGATGTGTTTAATCGAATCAAATACAAATGGAAAAATGTAGGCCGTATTATAGCTGTCTCTGAAGACGTAAGGCAAATACTAATTAAAAGCGGCAAGCTCGATCCTGACAAGGTCAGGGTGGTTTATGGGGGTACTGATTTGGCGCTCTTTGATTGGCGGATTAAGCCCGATGCCGTCTTAGCTGAGTTCGGAATTTCGGCAGGCACCACCGTAATAGGGAATATCGCCAATCTGCGCAACTGGAAGGGGCACGATCTGTTGCTACACGCCGCCCGTAAGGTAGTGGACGCACATCCCAACACCCTTATTCTAATCGTGGGCAAGGAGGATGATAAAGCCTGGGCGAGACAACTCATAAAATTAAGGGCCGAATTGGGGTTAGATGACAAGGTAATATTTACCGGTTATCGCAGGGACGTACCCCAGCTTTTAGCGGCGATGGATTTTACCGTAATTTGTTCTGTTTCAGGCGAGGGGCTTACCGGTACCCTGCGGGAGTCCCTGGCCATGAAAAAACCGGCTATTAGTTCCGATGTCGGGGGCAATCGCGAGTTAATTACCCATCAACATACCGGCCTGCTTATACCGCCCAATAATCATCAGGCTCTGGCGGAGGCCATGAGTTATCTTATTCAACATCCTGAGGAGCGGCGGCTGATGGGTGAGGAGGGCTATAAACTTATCAGGCAAAACTTCACCACCACCACCCGTATATCCAGGCTGGAGGAGTTGTATTATGAATTGTTAAATGACGTTGAAAAAAAGGAGACAATTGAGTAATGAACTATAAAACCCTGTGGTTGGTTGTCGGCTTTGGGGGGCAGTTTTTATTTGCGCTTCGTTTTCTGATACAATGGATTGCCAGCGAACGGGCCAAAAAAAGCGTGATACCCGTATCGTTCTGGTATTTGAGTATTGTCGGGGGCTTAACCCTGCTGGTCTACGCCATCTACCGCCGGGACCCGGTATTTATTCTGGGACAGAGTACCGGCTGCTTTATCTACGCCCGCAATTTATTCCTTATCCGCCAGGCGGCTTGAGGTTTTATGCGCTTTGAATTGAAAAAACACTGGTGGCTGGTCTTGCTTTTTTTGGGGCTGGTCTTTGGCCTGGATTTGATTTATCACCTGAAAACCGGCAAAGTACGCACCGATTTTAAGTATCACTACCTGGCCACCCAGACACTGCTTAAAGGCGGGGACATTTACGACGCAGCCAGGGGGGGATTGAAATTCAAATACTTTCCGGTAAATGCGGTACTGTTTACGGTCTTCGCCGTTTGGCCGGTACATATAGCCCAGAGCCTGTGGCTTACCTTCAATGTTGGGCTGGCACTGGTCGTTTTTTACATGCTCTACCAGTTACTGAGTCCCCTCTCAGCCAAAGGCTGGCTGATAGCCACTACCCTTTTCGCAGGTCTGTTGTGGACCAATTTGAAACTGGGACAGGTAAACTTTCCGGTGTTCTGTTTTACGGTGATAGGCTTATATTTCTTTATCCGTCGGCGTGATTTTATCTCCGGCAGTTTTATCGGTTTGGCGGCGGTATTAAAGTTTATGCCCATTTTCTTCGGTATATATTTCTTATGGAAGCGGCAGTGGCGGGTAATTTACGGCTTACTTTCGGCAATGTTGCTGCTGCTTGTTATCCTGCCGGTTATAGCCATGGGGCCTACTTATTATTCCCGGATGATGCAGCGCTATTTAGAAGAAGGCAGCGCCCGGGTAAATAGCATGTCCGGCAGCCAGACGGTGTACGGGCAATCCATCCAGGTGCTGACCTATGCCCTGATGCATCGGGTGGATAAGACCACGGCTTTCCGGCAAGGCCCGGTGTATATAAACCTGACGGAGTTGGGGCACAAAAAGGCCAAGGCCATCGCCCTTGCCTTAAGCGCTTTCTGGATCGGGCTGGCACTGTGGGTCACCAGGGGAAGAACTCCCCGCTCCAACCATTTGAGCTGGCTGTGGGAATTCTGTATCTTGTTCTGCTTGATGTTGATTGTAAGTCCCGAGGCCAGGGGGGCTCATTTTCTGACCCTGTATTTCCCCTACAGTCTGCTGCTATCTCTGGCGTTGCCCCGACAGAGGCTAGATAGCCTGCCGCGCCGCTCGTTGCTGGCCGTGCTTACCGGCGGCTATTTTCTGCTGTCCCTGGAACATAAGGCCTTTGGGGGCGAACATTTATCCACTCTGGCGCTGGGGTATTCGGTCATGGGCCTGGCGGCCTTGATTTTGTTCATCTACCTTATTATCAACCACAGGCGGGTCAGTCAAATGGACGAGGTGCTGCTATGAGCGGACAAGCGCCAGCTAAAAAACCGGAAATCTCCATCGTGCTGCCGGTTTACAACGAACGGGACAACCTCTCGGAGCTGATCAAGGAGTTACACAGCGTTATCCAGGGCTTAAAGTATAATACCGAGATTGTGCTGGTCAACGACGGCAGCAACGACGGCAGCCTGGGGGAAATGCAACGCTTGCGGGATATGTATCGGGATTTAAACATCCGCATTATCTGCCTGGATAAAAACCACGGCTTAACCGCCGCCCTGGCCGCCGGCTTTGAGTGGGCACGGGGCGACTGGGTAGTAAGCCTGGACGCCGATTTGCAGAACGACCCGGCCGATATTCCCAAACTATTGAGCAAACTGGGCGAATATGATGTGGTTATCGGCTGCCGCATGAAGCGGCAGGACAACTTCGTGCGCCGGGTCTCGTCCCGCATCGCCAATAGCGTCAGAAACCGGGCCACCCGGGAAACGGTCACCGATGTCGGCTGCACCCTCAAGGCGTATAAGCAGGAATACCTGGCTAAGCTAAGACTATATAACGGCCTGCACCGCTTTTTACCCACCTTGCTTAAGCTGGAAGGCGCCCGGGTAGCTGAGGTGCAGGTGAATCACCGCCTCCGGCTGCATGGCAAATCCAAATACAATATCTCCAACCGCTTGTGGGCCGGTATCAATGACTTATTCGCCGTGCGCTGGATGCAGAAAAGACAAATAAAATACACCAGCAAAGAGTTGTAATTGGAGCTGATGAATAAAATAAACGTGCTGCATGTAATAACCCAATTGCCTGGCGGAGGGGTGGAACAAAGCTTAGTTGATTTACTACCACGATTAAACCGGGAGTTTTTCAACATAAATGTGTGCTGCACTCATAAGCGAGGTAAGCTGGCAGATGTAATAGCAGCCCGAGGAATTCCTGTCCGGCTGATAAAGCTTAAAAGCCGCTGGGATCCGCTGGGAATTTATTGGCTGGTACGGCTCATGCAAAGGGCAGAGATAAAAATTGTCCACACCCATATGTATGCCAGCAGTATCTCCGGGATAGTCGCCGCTAAATTAGCCGGGGTTCCAATTATCATTACCCATATGCACGCTTTACATGAATGGCGTACCAAACAGCGAATATGGATTGCAGCTAAATTATTTAACCGGGCTGATAAAGTGGTAGCCGTTTCTAATGTAATAAAACAAGGCCTGGTGGAAAAACTACATCTCGAACCGCAGAAAATAGTAACCATACATAATGGGATAGACCTGAACGGGTTCAGTAAGCCAGTGGATGTGGACCGTCAAAAGGAAAAACTGGGCCTAGAAAAAGATGAGTTGGTATTTGGAGCTATCGGGCGGCTAGTACGCTTTAAAGGGTTTAGCTACCTACTGGAAGCGGTTAAAATTATTAATTCGCAGCTACCCAATTTCAAACTGGTTATTGTCGGCGGGGGAGAGCTGGAGCAAGAGTTAAAGCAAAAAGCGCAAGCACTCGGGATCACCGATAAAGTAATATTTACCGGCCGCCAAGATAATGTATTGCCATTTTTGGCTATCTTTGACATTATGGTTATATCTTCTATTACCGAGGGATTCGGCATAGCCGCACTGGAAGCCATGGCTATGGGAAAAGCAGTTGTAGCCAGCCGGGTGGGTGGTATCCCAGAGGTTGTTGAGGATGGGGTCAGCGGCTTATTAGTGCCCCCTGAAAAACCTGCTGCGCTGGCAGAGGCAATTATCAAATTGATAGAAAACCCTGGACTGAGAGAAACCATGGGACAGGCTGGTAGAATTAGGGTGGAGAAATTTTTCAGCATACAACGGGTATTTGAACAGACGGTCACACTTTACCAAAATCTACTAAAAACAAAAGAGGCTATATGAAAACTAAACTTCCTATTTTGTTTTATCATAAAATAAACAAGCCGAAACCGGGCGCCCGGGCTATAAATTTATATGTGCCCCCGGCCAGGTTTGAGCAACAAATGCGTTACCTGCATAAGCGTGGCTATAAAAGTATTTCCCTTGAACGGGCTATAGAAAGTCTCCGGGGTGGTCAGCCCATCCCCCCTAAATCGGTAGCTATTACCTTTGATGACGGTTATCTGGATAACTATGAATATGCATTTCCCATCTTGAAAAAATACAACTTTAGCGCCACAATATTTATGGTAACCGATTTTGCAGGCCGGGATAACAAATGGCCCCACAGCAAAGAAACCCTCACAGAACCCTTAATGTCCTGGGATAATGTAAAAGAGATGGCACAGCATGGCATATCGTTTGGATCTCATACCTGCAATCACTGGAAACTAAATACGTTGTCGGTAGACGAGGTAAGCCGTGAATTGGTGCAATCCAAGAAAAAACTGGAAAACGAACTTCAGCAGGAAATCACCACTTTTTGTTACCCCTATGGAGAATACAACAGTCACGTGGTGGGTCTGGTCGAGCATAGCGGCTATTTGGGAGCCTGCGCTACCGAACACGGCAACCGGCATATACCTGAGGATATTTATACCCTGAAACGTGTCTTCGTCTGGAATGACACTCCACTATGGAAATTCGGCTATTATCTGAGTTCCTTTTATGATTATGAACATACCAGAAAGCAAAAACGCAAGGCGCTTAAAAAGCGAACTATAACAGACTGATGATGGCCAAACCCCGAGTACTTAGAATAATATCCGACCTGCCGGTGGGTGGGGTGGAAAATCGCCTGTTGGCGCTGTTGCCCAAGCTGAAAAATACGTATGATGTCCGAATTTGTTGTATACGGGCACGGGGAGCGCTGGCCGATGATTTTGAACGTGCGGGGATTCCCGTCAGCCTTAAGTATTTCAGGAGCAGACTGCACCCGCTCAGCCTTTATCGGCTCGCGGCTTACATGCGGAAGGAACACATTGACATAGTCCACACGCACATGTACCGGCCAAACGTATCCGGTGTCATAGCCGCCCGGCTGGCTAAGGTGCCGGTGGTTATCTCCCAGATACACAATGTGAACCATTGGGATAATAAACGCCAACTCCGTATGGATGCACGGCTCAGCGGATGGCGGGATAAGGTGATTGCGGTTTCTGAGGCGGTCAAGCATGATTATATTAAACAAACCGGTACAGCTCCCGAAAAATGTGTGGTAATCTATAATGGGATAGAGCTTTCTATCTTTGATGCGGAGAGACCGGCTGCCGCTGAGCGGGAGCGCTGGGGCATAGGACGGCAGGATAAAGTGGTGGGCCTTATCGCCAGATTGGTACCTCAAAAAGATCATCTGACCTTTATCCAGGCCGCCCGGTATGTATGCAATGCCATCCCTCAGGTAAAATTTTTAATTGTGGGCGAAGAGGAGGGTCGCGACGGGGTACTGGAGCAGCTCAAAACCCGGATCGCCGAACTGGGATTAACAAAACAGGTGACTTTTACCGGTACGCAGAAAAACATCGCCGACATTTTGGGGATTATGGATGTATCGGCCCTCAGTTCACTACGAGAAGGATTTTCTAATGTGGTGTTGGAATCAATGGCTGCCGGAGTGCCGATGGTAGCCACTGATGTGGGGGGGAATGCCGAGGCTGTCCTGGATGGGGTAACCGGTTTTGTGGTACCGCCACAATCCCCTCAGGCGCTGGCACAGGCAATCATTAAGATATTGCAGGATGATACGCTGGCAGCATCCATGTGCCGGGCTTCCCGTGAGCGGGCCAAGCTCTTCAGCCTGGATGCTATGTATGAAGACACCAAAGCGCTATATGAAGGCTTGCTGGGTGAAAAAAATGCCTGAACATAAGCATACTATCCTGCGCATCGCAGGCTTTAAAAAATTAGGCGGCGGGGCACAAGAACATGTGCGCCAACTTTGCCTGGGGTTAACAAAATTGGGTTACCGGACTATTTTGGTTTGCCCGGAGAGCCCCTTTGCAAACCAGATGGAACAGGCCGGGGTGAGGGTGGAACGCATGGAGTTGCGCCAGAATATCCCCGCTATAAAGAATCTACGAAAGCTCATGCTGCGGGAAAAGCCGGGGATAGTCCACAGCCACCAATATTATGCCAATAAGCGCGGGCTGGTCGCAGCCAAACTAAGCCGGGTGCCCTTTATATTTACTACTTTGCACCAGGATGTCAATATAGATGATTACGGTAATCATAAGATGAACTTCCCGCTTTGGACTTATAATAAGTTACTGGCTTATATTCCGCATAAGATAATAACTGTTTCCGAAGCCACCCGCACCCACACCTTGGCCCAGTTAAAAGTATGCCCGGAAAAGGTTGTTACGGTGCATAACGGAATAGATCTAAAAAAAATTCAAGCCATAAATGATGAATACAAGCAAGCAATTATAAAAGAATTCAATCTTGTGCCGGACGGGAAATATATAAGCATAGTAGCTCGCTTAGATCTGCAAAAGGGACATGAATACCTCTTCAGAGCCATTCCCTTATTGCCTGATGAGCTGAACGTCAAAACACTTGTGGTTGGTGATGGATATGCTGAAGACCGCTTAAAAAAATTAGCCCTCGAGTTGGGGATAGCAGAACGCGTCATTTTTACCGGCTTAAGAAATGATGCATCGGCGATCGTGGCCTGTACGGACGTGGCGGTTTTACCCTCCTTGAATGAAGCCTTCGGTCGGGTCATTCTGGAGGCTATGGCGCTTTCCAAACCTGTGGTAACCACCAATGTCGGCGGCTCAAAAGAGATTGTTGAACATAACAGAACCGGAATTTTGGTGCCCTCCAAGGATCCCGGGGCGTTGGCTTCGGCTATTACCAAGCTGTTAACTAATAATGAACTCGCATTGCGAATGGGAGTCGAAGGCAAAAAAAGGGTATATAAATATTTTGATTCAACCACTTTTATAAAAAAAACAGCAACAGTTTATGAGGCACTCTACAACCTGATTTATTCATAAACTCAGACTAGATTCGCCAGACCTCTTGTGAGATAAGGTGCATGAGCCAACGTCCAATAAAGCTTTGTTTGCCCAAGGCGGCGGGAACAGGAAGCTGATAAATTTATACTTTTCAACTAAATGT
>JAJRUU010000082.1 GCA_024277605.1 bacterium | reverse complement strand
AGCTACTTACGCAATGTGATTACCAAAAAACTGAAACATCTGGTTGTATCCAGTTGAATTTATTCGATTATTAACCGGACAGTAGTGATATAAAAACGGTATGAACTGTCAATTTTAATACCCCTAAAGGTATAACCCGAAAAATTCGGGCAGGCACAGCCTGTTTCTTCAGGACGTTGGCCCATAAACCTTATCTCACAAGGGATGTCTTGCGAATCTAGTCTGAGTTTATGAATAGATCAGGATTAATACCAAGATAATTGTTTTTGCTGAATAATAGCAGCTTAAGCTGTTGTGAATATACTGATTGGCATTATAATTGCTCTTATTTAATATCTTGGATTTGCTGATTTGTTTGCAATGAATAAGTTACCAAAGGCTAGGGGAAGAGTTTTTATTGTTGACAGTGAATATTTAAATGTAATAGACTTGACATGTGGTAAAAGCAACTAACCCATTATTTTTATTGCACTGATTGAGCTTGGGCAGTGATAGTTATATAACTGGCTTAAGTGTAAATTTGCGGTCTTGTAAAGAGGAGTAGTTATGGATTCATTGGGAAGTAGAATTAGGAAATTTAGAGAATATAAAGGGTTATCTCAAAGCGAGATGGAGAAGACAACCGGTATAAAGCGGGAATATTTATCCAAAATAGAAACAGGGGATCTCAAGAATCCAACGTATCTCACCTTGCTTAAGATTTCCAAAGGGTTGGGGATAAGTATTGCGGAATTGTTGCAGACGGCACAATCGGTGACCGCCAAGCAAGAGCCGGTAATCGAAGTAGTATCGAGTCTAAAGCAGGATAAACGGTTGAAACAGGATGTCCAGGCTGGGAAGTATGTGGCGGTACCAATCATTAATAGTGAAATAGCCGCTGGGATTCCGACTTATATAACTGAGGGAAATATCGAAGATTATGCCTTGATTTTTTCCAGTTGCGTTAAACCTACCACCGATTTTCATCGCTATCGCTGTGTGTGGGTTCAAAAGGGTAGCCGCAGCATGTCACCCGTGATTGAACCGGGTTCCTTAGTCTGCATAGATTCCTATCAGCGCGATCCCTGTTTGCTTGATAATAAAATTGTCGCTTTGCGGGAAGATGATGGAGGGTGTACCATTAGAAGAGTGAGATTGGAAAAGAATTATCTAATAGGTATTCCGGAAAATATAAAAGAATACAATCCGCTAATATTTACATTTAATAGAAAAAGGGCCAGTGAGAAGAACCCGATAGTAGGAAAGGTTGTCTGGTATTGGAATGTTATTGATGATTGACAGCGTTATGCTTTAAGGAAAATTTACGTAGTCTTTATAGGTTTTAAACGTGAGCCTGCTTTGGTGAATTCCATGGCAGGTTTTTTTGTGCTTTTTTTATGGTATAGTAAACCAGGCAATCGGTTTTACCAAAAAAATGGCGATTTTGTAGCTACGAACCCCAAAGTCCGACAGGCTACTAGTGTCATGTCAAGTCTGTCATGCCGGACTTGATCAGGCATCCAAAGCTTGTGGATTCCCGCCTTCGCGGGAATGACAATCATACGTTACATGGATGACATGACACTAGTCCAGGTTGTGCCGGGTTATTATACCAAGTTGCAATCAAACATATACTAAATGGGTAGGGAGGGCTTTAGCCCCCGGGCTTTAGCCTCCGGGCTTTAGCCCTCCGCTCTTTGGTCGGCCTAAAGGCCGACCTACCCGAGTGAGAAATTAGTATCATTTTGAATGCAACTCGGTATTAACCCGATCTATTCATAAGTTTATACATGATTTGCCAGACCAGGCAGGGCGTGGACTTATTATCAAAAAGAGTCTAAAGCCAACGTCCATGATAACTTTGCTTGCCTGAAAATTATTGTGTGGAAGCTGACAAAGTTAATATTATTAGGCAGATGTGGTTTTGCTGTTAATAAAGCCCGAATTATTCGGGTTAAGGGGTTTATTGTGCAAAAGTTTATAGTTGCTGCCATCCAGATGGATATAGCCTTAGGCGATAGAAAGCGGAATTTCAAGCGGGCTGGTCAGCTTATAGAACAGGCTGCAAAGGCTGGAGCCCGAATAGTATGTCTGCCGGAATTATTCAATACCGGGTATGATTATGCGGCTATTACTAATCAGTGCCGTATTTTGTTTGCCCAAGGTGTGCGTAAACTAAAAAAATTCGCCAGCGCCAATGCATTATATTTGGTTGGCGGCAGTATTGCTGAAAAAGCAGATGGCCGGATATATAATACAAGCCTGCTAATCGGGCCGCAGGGCGATATTATTGGAAAGTATCGCAAGATACATCTTTTTGGCCCGCTGGATGAACCGCAGCATTTTACTCCCGGTGAAGAATGCCCGGTGTTTAATACGACACTCGGCAGGCTGGGGATTATGTTGTGTTATGATATACGTTTTGCTGAGCTTGGCATAAAGCTTGGTTCACAAGGTGCGCAGATAATATTTGTGCCGGCCCAGTTTCCTGACCCCCGGCTTCACCACTGGCAGGTGTTACTTCAGGCGCGGGCTATTGAAAATCAGTTGTATATAGTTGGAGTAAACCGCTGTGGGAGTGATTTGCGAAACAGTTATTTCGGCAACTCTATGGTTGTTGATCCCCGGGGGCGCTTGGTGGGCAGTCTGGGACAAGGGGAGGGAATCCTCTTAGCGGAGATAGATTTAGCGCAAATTGAACTAACCCGGAAAAAACTTTATTATTTGAGTGATAGAAAAAACAAACCACTATATGTATAATAGCCGAATATAAATGACATATAAGTCATTCTTGTCAAATTAGCCGAAAAACCGTTTACAAGCGTGTAGCAGTTTTGCTTTGATAGGTTATCCTTCAAATATGCTGGGGTTTTTCTAAAATTTAAATTGCAATTAGATCCCATGTTTGTTAGTATAGGCTCATTTCACAAAAGATAATTATTGCGAGTGGTTACTCATACGGAGGCTTAAGATGGCAGGGATAAAAAGGGCATTAATAAGTGTTTCT
>JAJRUU010000081.1 GCA_024277605.1 bacterium | reverse complement strand
GGTTTGAAGAAAGAAACTAAATCTTCTCGAAGCATGGGGTAGGCATATTCTTTATAAAGGGCTGCTGTATCTTCATCCAGCGGATAAATCAAATAATTGTTTATGGCAAAATCGACAAAATCATCAAATTCCGCTAAGTTTTTATCAAACTCAGTGGAGCCGCTTAGCAGCCGGAAGGTGAATACTATTGGCCCCACTCTTACGAAATAATACTTTCTCTTGAAGTTGCCCTTGTGCCAGATATAGCAGTCACCCTTTACTTCTATCAGATCAACACCTTCTATAGCTGTAAATTTTTCCCCATGTAATTTACAATGATCAGCGCTTTGGCGATACTTTATAATATCTAAGAAGTCCTCCTTATTGTTAATCACTTCGCGGAATAAATCCAGGGAGACATTATCTACAAAATCCACATAATTCAATACCTTATATCCAGCTGTGGGAGGAAAGGTGAAATGGCCGGGAGTATAGTTTAAGGTTGATACATTATTCCAATCTTCAGATAGGGGGACATCGACTATGTGTTTGCCGGTAAATTCTTCGTGGGTCTCAAAAGGCACTTCCGTGGCTTGCCCTTGAAACATAGCACATCCGCCAAGGAAAGCTATTGCTATTGCAAGACTTAGTAGTTTAATCCTATCCATTTTCCTGCCTTTGGTGAATGTTTACGACACACCTACCCTGCATAAGACACCCCACCCGCTTCAAGTATAGCGTGCCAATTCCCTTTGTCAAGTAAAAAGTACATGTCAAATATACCACGAAAAGTGTCGCAAATCCTATAAGTTAACCGCAAACAATGTACGCTGTTTGCTTGGTTTTAAGAGTTTCATTAAACGCCTTGACTTTTTTTGTTTTTTGGTAATATAATCCACTGTCGTTTGCCCCTAGGAGTCTGTCGGACTTTGGGGTTCGTAGCGAGACAAGTGAGAAATATAGCCCATTTTTTCGTTCATTTGAGGCGCATAGCGTGACTATTTAACGAAAATGAACGGGAAAATAGATATGTTTATCACTTGTTGCAGTAGAATCATCCAAGGTCCGACAGACTCCTATACTGGTGTACTGGCAATCATTGATAGCCAGAAATAAGGACGTCTTGAGGGTTAAAGGTACACAAAAAAAATCGACAAACTTCACACCAATTTTAAACTAATATAAAAAAGTATGATTGAACGAGATAAGTGGGGATCGCAATTAGGTTTTTTGCTGGCCGCAATCGGTTCGGCAATCGGGTTGGGTAATGTATGGCGTTTTAGCTATATAGCCTATGAAAATGGGGGTGGAGCATTTTTAGTGCCCTATTTTGTAGCGCTGCTTACCGCCGGTTTACCGTTAATGATACTGGAATACGGTCTGGGTCACAAGAAGCATGGCTCATCGGCGCTGAGTTTCGCCAAGGTAGGGCGGCGGCATGAGTGGCTCGGCTGGTGGATGCCTATCTTCGTGATGTTTGGCATTATGTTTTATTATTCCGTCATTATTGGCTGGTGCGTTAATTATGCGATATATAGCGTTACTCTGAAATGGGGCGCCAATACCGAAAGCTTTTTTTTACAGCAATTCCTGGGGCTTTCTGATGGAGTTGGGGTTTTGGGAAGTATTCGCCCCAATATTTTAGCATCTACCGCACTTATCTGGGGGATTATGTGGCTGATTTGTTATCGCCAGGTTGCCCACGGAATTGAGCGGGCATGTAAGGTGTTCATGCCGTTGCTATTTGTGCTGACGTTGATTTTAATCATCTGGGGGTGCACCCTGGATGGGGCGGCTGAGGGTCTCAAGTGGTATCTTAAGCCCGACTGGAGCAAAATAGCCAACTGGAGGGTGTGGGTGGCCGCCTATGGGCAAATTTTCTTTACCCTCTCTTTGGGTTTCGGCATCATGGTGACCTACGCCAGCTACTTACCCAAACGTTCCGATCTGGTCAAAAATGCGGTAATCACCAGCATTGCTAATTGCCTTTATTCCTTCCTGGCGGGATTCGCCGTGTTCAGCGTGTTGGGATATATGGCCAAAGCTAAAGGCGTGGCTATTGATCAGGTGGTTAAATCAGGGCCGACATTAGCCTTTGTGGTCTATCCCGAAGCTATCTCCCGGCTGCCATTTTTAAACAATCTATTCGGGGTTATCTTCTTTGTTACCCTGGTGATAGCCGGTCTTTCTTCAGGTATTTCCATTATCGAGGCCATGGGTAGTGCGCTTATTGACAAATTCAATATTAAGCGGGGGAGAACCATCAGCGCTTTGTGTCTTTCAGGCTTTTTGGGCAGCCTGCTGTTTACCACTCAGGGCGGGCTGTATCTACTGGATATTTTGGACCATTTCTTGACTCAGTATGGGTTGGTGCTGGCTGGTGTATTGGAATGCATTATTGTCGGCTGGATACTTAAAGCCAGCGTATTGCGGCGGCATATCAACGCTGTTTCTAAATGGCAGATTAATAAATTGTGGGATTTTTCGGTTAAGCTGCTTACTCCGCTTATATTGTCGGTGATAATCGGCCTTTCTTTATGGAAAGAATTTGTCGATCCATACGAGGGTTACGACATGAAGTATATTTTAGTGGTTGGCGTTGGCTGGATAGTGTTCACTGTGGCGCTGGCCATTATTGTTAGTCTGTATCCCTGGGAGCCGGAAAAGCTGAAGCATGAGCATAAGCCGGAAGAGGAGCAGTTAATAACATAAGTGAGCCTCCGCCATTGGCTGTATAGCAGTAATGGCTGTCAAACGATTAAACACCGGCACGGGCAATACCCCTGGCTGGTAAAGGAGACAAGTTATGATAGATTTTCCTACCGAATATGAGGACGTTGAACAGAAGTATCCTGAAGTGGCCCGGGCGCACCATCATTTAGCCGGTTTATGTCATGCGGCGGGACCCCTGGATGAGAAAACCAGGAGATTGATCAAACTGGCTGCGGCTATCGGTTCGGGACTTAAGGGGGCAGTTAAGTCTCACACCAGAAGGGCTTTAAAAATAAGCATCAGTGCCGATGAATTACGGCATACCGCTGTTTTAACGGCCACAACCATTGGCTTTCCGGCTATGGTCAGCGCCCTGCGCTGGATAGAAGAGGTATTGCTGGAGAAAGAAGCGGGGGAACTATGAGCGCCGAAAAAAAAGATTTCGAATACTTAATGCAAGTGGTGGGGGGCTTCCAAGGCGCTAAAATATTAATGGTCGCCTGCGAGCTGGATCTGTTTGATCATTTGCCTTCCCCAGGCAAGAGTGCCGTTGATTTAGCCGCTTCATTGGGAGTGGATTCCCGGGCAGCGAGTATTTTTATGGATTCCCTGGCGGCCTTGGGGTTACTGGAGAAGAAAAACGGAAAATACAGCAATTCGCCACTGGCAGCAACCTATCTGGTTAAGGAAAGCCCTGGCTACCGCGGGCACATCTTAAAGCATATGGCTCGTTTCTGGGATTCCTGGTCGCAGCTGGCTCAGGTTATCAAGCAGGGAAAACAGGCTGATGTCGGTCAGGATTTTCTGTACGATCAGGAAGAAGGCAATCGCAACTTTATCTGGGGCATGAATGATGTGGGCCGGGATCGGGCGCTGGAGGTGTTAGAAATACTTGATTTTAGCGGAGTGAAACATCTGCTGGATCTGGGGGGTGGAGCGGCCACGTATTCTATCGCCTTTGCCAAACAGTATCCTGAATTACAATCCACGGTATTGGATTTACCCATAACGCTTAAAGTGGCTCAGGAGAATATTGAAATAAACCAGCTTGAGTCCAGGGTTAAAACCAGGCCGGGCGATTTCTTCGAGGCTGAACTGGGTCATGATTATGATCTGGTATGGATCTCACAAATTCTGCATGCTCACAGTGAATCCGCATGTAAGCAGTTGCTGGATAAAACATATCAGGCGCTGGCGGTTGGTGGGAGGGTGGTAATCCACGACTTTTTATTTGAGCAGGATCACGCCGCTCCCTTAAAATCGACCTTGTTTGCGGTTCACATGCTGGTGGTAACCGAAGGCGGCCGGGTTTATAGCCAACATGAAATAGCTGACTGGCTAAAGACGGCCGGTTTTATCAATATTAGCTGGAAACAGGTGAGCGATTACACCATGCTGGTTGAAGGCACCCGGCCTTGATAAACTGCTCTTCTCTCCTTTAAAGTCAATTCTGTTGAGCATGTTCTGGTTTTGAATAATCTGATTCTGTGTTTGTGCCTCCACTGCAAGCAGGTATCCTACTTGTATAGGAAACGTACATGTTTATAACGTATATGGTTATTATGATAATAGGCGCTGAACAATTGACTCCATTTTACTTTGCGTGATACAATGTGCGAATTAATTTTCTTGAGGATGAATATGGCTAAATCAATAACACGTATAGCTATCGGCTGCCTTATTGCTATCATGTTGGGGGCATTCTTAAGCGTCAGACAAATAAACGCACAAGCGCCTGATGCAGCCCAAAACCTTTCCCTCTCTATTGCTGATTGTATAAAGCTTACGCTAAAGGGCAATCTGCTCCTACAGCAGCAGCGCTTAGACCCCCAGATTGTAGCTGGTGAGATTAGCAAGGAAAACGCTCAGTTTGACCCCAATCTGGTTTTATCGGGGGGAAAAGATTTCTCCCGGAAGCTTACCCCTAGTATCCTGTCCGGAGCGGCTGAGGCTGAAAGCGACATCTCAAGTTTGAACATCGGCATTGAAGATAAGCTTATTACCGGCGGGGCTTTAAGTTTGAATTTTGATAATGTGCGCAATGAAAGCAATTCCATCTGGCAGACCATTAACCCCTATTATGAATCTATAGTATCGCTGAAACTGGTACAGCCGCTGCTCAAAGATTTTGGTATCAGCGTAAATGAAGCTCAGATAGATATAGCGGTAAATAACCATCGGATTTCAATTTCAGCGTTACAGCAGGAGATGATCAGCGTTTTATCCCAGAGCCAGAAGCTGTATTGGGATTTAGTATTTACTATGGAAAACTTAAAGGTGAAAAAACTGCTGTTAGAACAAGCCGAGGATTTACTGGAGCAAAATAAAGCCAAGCTGGAAGTGGGTATCTTAACCGAGGTGGATGTGCTGGAGGCCGAATCACGGGTAGCCGCGCGCCAGGAAGAGGTTATCATTGCCCATGATAGCTTGATGGACGCCGAAGATGAGCTAAAGCGCATCACCAATCTGATAGCAGACCCACTTGGACAATCCTTAAGCATTATACCCACCGAACAGCCCATCTCCCAGCCTCAAGTAGCGGATATGCAGCAATCCATTGCGCTGGCGCTCAAGAATCGTCCTGAATACACTCGGGTAAAAACCGAGCTTGAGAACAGTCAGATAAACTTAAATCTAGCTAAGAATAAAATCCTGCCTAAGCTGGATATGAATGGGAGCATAGGCTTTAGCGGACTGGGAGAGGATTACAACACTAACTGGGATGAGCTGTCCACCGCTGAGCATGAAATTTGGGGAGTGGGGGCCACGCTTACTATTCCACTGGGCAACCGCTGGGCTTCTAATAACCGTACCCAGCGCAGGCTTGAGCAAGAGCAAGCAGCTCTTCGGCTTAAGGAAATAGAGCTGAATATTATCTTAGAGGTAAGGCAAGCCCTGCGCCAGTTAAAGACTGATTTAAAGCGGATCGACGCTACCCTTATTGCCCAGAATCTTGAGCAGGAAAAGCTTAAAATAGAAGAGCAGAAATACGAGTTGGGGATGACCACCAGCCACGATCTTCTGGAAGATCAGGCCCAGCTTGCTCAAGCTAAAATCAGGCATTTGCAGGCTATTATAGACTATAATAAGTCGTTAGCTGATTTTGAAGAAGTCAAGGGTACTACCTTGGAAAAACATAATATCAAATTAGAAGAACTCCAGCCCTCAACATAAGTAACAAGATAATATTAGGGAGCTACAATGGAAAAAAACAAAGCCAACAAACTGCTGGTTACCGGCGGATTGGGATTTATCGGCAGTAATTTTGTGCGTTATATGCTGAATAAATACCCGGATTATCAAATAATCAACCTGGACAAGGTTACCTATGCCGGGATTCCTGAAAACCTGGCGGATGTGGAACATGATCCCCGCTATAGGTTTATTAAGGGAGATATTACCGATGAGCAAACCGTTAATCAATTATTTAGCGCCGGATTGGACGCGATTGTAAATTTTGCAGCTGAAACCCATGTGGATCGCTCGATAAGCGATCCCAGCCAGTTTGTGATTACTGATGTTTACGGTACCTACGTGCTGCTGGAGGCCGCCCGCAAGTTCGGAGTGCAGCGCTTCATCCAGATATCCACCGATGAGGTATATGGGGAGGCCGTCGATAATCCGTGCCTGGAAACCGGGCCGCTTATGCCAAAAAGCCCCTATGCCGCAAGTAAAGCCGGGGCCGACCGCTTGGCCTATTCCTACTTTACCACCTTCGATGTTCCGGTGGTCATTACCCGCTGCGGCAATAACTTCGGCCCTTACCAATATCCCGAAAAGCTGATTTCCTTACTCATTACTAACGCCATTGAAGACAAACCCCTGCCCATATATGGAGACGGGCAAAACCGGCGGGATTGGATATATGTAACCGATCACTGCCAGGCGCTGGATGCAGTCCTGCATGCTGATGGGATAGACGGAGAAGTGTTTAATGTGGGCGCCCGGCAGGAGCGCACTAACCTGGAAATCGCCCACACTATCCTGGAGCTGTTGGGCAAACCCCGCGAACTTTTAACCTTTGTCAGCGACCGTCCCGGCCATGTAAAGCGGCATGCGGTGGACGTGGATAAGATAAAGCAAAAATTGGGCTGGCACGCCGATACCTCTTTTGAAACTGGAATGCAGCAGACCATAAGCTGGTATAAAGAAAATCAGGCTTGGTGGCGCAAGATCAAGACCGGCGAATTTTTGGACTATTACCGGAAGCATTATGGCCTTAATTGATATTGCTCGCGAACCTGTATATTATACCGCCGACTTTTCGGGAATGGATGTCGAGCAAGCCCCGCATTACTTACAAGCGCTGGCCTTCGACGGAGAAGATAATACATACGGCGCCCGACTTATTTCCCGGTTAAATAACGAACTGGTCCAAGCCTATCCACAATATAATTTACCGCCGACAGCCACTGAACAATTCCCACAGCGCATTATTATTATAAATACCGTAAACGATGAGTTGCCGCTGGCCTATGAGACTCGCCGCATATGGGAGGCTCAGCTACATAAGGATGGCAAAAGCTGCTTCACCCGTATAGTAAACAGTCGCAAAACATTACTTAAAGAGCTACAGACTGAAACTGAACACACGCTGGTTTTTAGCCAATGCGGGTCGGCTGAGGTTTATGATGCGGGGCTCTGTCATCTATTGATGGAGTCGAAAGTGGTGATTATTCCTGGCTCCATCAGCGCCCCAGGTGGGACCTTAGATAAGCTGAGCTATATAGAGCCACCTCCCGCGTGTACTAATAATTTTAGCATAATGGCCCATTATCGACTGGGAACAAAAGGCATTGTGCTAGAGACTGCCTATGCCCAAACATTGCAAAAACCGGAAAAGTTGTTGCCCCTTACTTCTTCAATGCTGGAGGCTATAGGGGGTGAAGCCGGATTACAGAATATGATCCTTAAAGCTGCCACTGAATTGATGAAATTAACAGAACACTCAGGCAACCGGCCGCCCTGGCGTTTTCAAGTGGGGTTTGCCAATAATTCTATAGTTGAGCTACAGGGTGATGCGGCCCGTGGATTATGCTCAAGCACGCGCTGGTCGGATTTTATTGCGCATTCCCTCGCCTGGCTGGAGGATGGGATAGCTTATTACAACAGGCAACCGGGCATTTCTGCTTAATGCCTTACGTATTGATCTAAGATAAAAAAATCGCCAAAGTCATCTTGCTTCTTGTCTTGTGGCATTTATTTTGCTATATTTACTACAGATGATTATCCACCATCACAACTATTAGGAGTGCTCATGAATATACAGGATCTAATAGTAAAGCGGCGTTCCATCCGGCGGTTTAAGTCCGAACCCATATCCTTTAATGTATTAAAGAAGCTGGTGAATGCGGGGCGGCTGGCTCCTTCAGCGGCCAATATGCAGCCTCTAGAATATATTGTGGTGGATGATGCGGAGCTTGTCTAAAAGGTGTTTAGCACCCTGAAATGGGCTGGTTATATTGCTCCGGCGGGTAACCCCCCAGCTGGGGAAGAGCCGGTAGCCTATATAGTGATAGGGGTAAATACGGAAATTAAATCCAGCGGCGCCGATAAAGATATCGGGGCTGCGGCGGAGAATATTATCCTGACCGCCCTGGCTGAGGAAATTGGAAGCTGTTGGATTGAAACCATCGATCGGCCTGAGCTTAAAGAGATTTTAGGCTTACCTGATAGCTTAAGCATAAACTCGGTAATCGCCCTGGGTTATCCCAACGAACAGCCGCTAAGCGAGGAGTTGGACCAAGTCGATGGATCGATCAAGTATTGGAGGGATGAAACCGGCAGGCTGCATGTGCCGAAGCGTCAGTTGGCAAACATCCTATATCGCAACGGATATATAAAGCCTGAGAAGGAGGCTTTCCAATGGGCACTTGCCTGTGAGAATTCGGTTGAGGAGGAGGCTTATCTGATTAAGGGATTTTTGGAAAATAACGGCATCCCCTGTGTGTTGGAAGCGGTGAAGTTTCATGAAATACCGGTTAATTTCGGCCAACTCAGTAGATTGCGGCTTATGGTGCCCGAAGAGCGGCTCATTGAGGCCCAGACGTTGATTCAGGAGCGCTCATCCCAGGTAGAGTGCCCGGCCTGCGGGGTACTCTGTCCGGTTGGGGATTTGATATGTAAATATTGCGGTGAAAAGCTGCAAAATGGCGAAGACGAATAAACCAGCTAGGAGTCTGTCGGGCTTAAGTTGTCAAAAATAGTGAACAAGCCGCAATTAATAAATAAATCCGCAGACAAACGTTTTTTAATTATCAACCTGATACAAAAGTCGGTTTTTCCGGCAAACTTACGCTTAAATTTATCT
>JAJRUU010000080.1 GCA_024277605.1 bacterium | reverse complement strand
TCTACTGCGACAAGTGATAAACATATCCATTTTCCCGGTCATTTTCGTTAAATAGTCACGCTATTCGCCTCAAATGATCGAAAAAATGGACTATATTTCTCACTTGCCTCGCTACGAACCCCAAAGTCCGACAGACTCCTATATAATTCTATTAGCTGTAGTAGACACAAAGAGAAGAAGGATAAGGGCTACCTGGCCACCATCCACACACCGGCAATAATAAGAGAAAAACCGAACATTTGAATGGGAACGATCTTCTCTCGTAGAAACAACCAGGAGACGATAACAACAATGCAATAACCTATACTGGTCATCAGGGGATAGGCAATACTCAAGTTTATCTGAGACAGAACATAATTATAGGCCACCAGTCCCAAAGCGAAACAACACAGGCCCAAAAATATAAAAGGGTTGCCTAACATACTAAAAAACCAACTCAGTGGAGGGCGCATGTTAAGGCCTCCCACCTTATTCATCCCCACCTTCATAAAAATATTTGCCAACGCATTTAACACAATGGCTGCTGTCAGCACAAAATACATCAACAATTAATCAACCCTCCGTTTATCTTTTATAGCCTTTCTATAAAGCTTGACATACTCTTTAGCTGAATGTTCCCAGGAAAAATCTTGCTGCATTCCCCGTTGCATCAGCTTGCGCCATGTCGCCCTATCAGCATAGATTTCCAAAGCTTTTTCGATAGTTGCCAACATCTCATTGGAGGAATAATTCTTAAAAGCAAAGCCATTTCCGAGTTCGGTTTTGGGGCTGAAATTCTCTATAGTATCGGCCAAGCCCCCGGTGGAACGGACAACGGGAATACTGCCATAGCGTAAGGCAATCAACTGCCCCAAGCCGCAAGGTTCATACCTGGAAGGCATGAGAAACATATCACTACCGGCATAAATAAGCTGTGCTAATTCAGTATGAAAACCAATTTTGAGACTTATCTTTTTGGGATATTTCCTGGCCATCCGCTCAAGCAGCGCCACGAATTCCTCCTCACCAGCCCCCAACACTACTAATTGTAAGTCAAGTTGCATTAATTTATCAATCACATTGGCAATCAAGTCCCAGCCTTTCTGGACCGTCAATCGGCTGATCATGCCGATTAGCGGCTTATCGGATTTGGGTAACCCCAGTGTTTTTTGCAGCGCTGCTTTATTTTTTTGTTTATTCCCCAGTTGGGTGTGATCATAGTTATGAGGGATATGGGTATCGGTAGCTGGATTAAAAACATCATAATCCAACCCATTCACTATGCCATATAAATCCTGGCTTCTGGCCCGTAACACTCCATCCAACCCAAACCCAAACTCCGGAGTCTGGATTTCCTTACTATATTGACGACTTACGGTATTTACTATATTGGCGTGTAATATCCCGGCTTTCAAGAGATTTATTTTACCGTAAAACTCAACCCAATCCGGGACAAAATACTCCCAACCCAAGCCAGTCAGCGACATATCAAAATGCCAGAAATTCCCCTGGTAGGCCAAGTTGTGCACCGTAAACAGGGTAGCCACATCCTGCAAACAATCGTTATACAAGTACAGGCTCTTTAAATATACCGCTATAAGCCCGGTCTGCCAGTCATTGCAATGGATAATATCGGGCTTAAAGTCCAGTGTCTTAATCATCTCCAAGACAGCCCTGGAAAAATACATAAATCGTTCCGCATTATCTTTATAGTCACCCATTGAGGCGCCATATAATTCCTGGCGATCATAATATTTATCATTCTTAAGCAGATATACCGGTATTCCGGGATCCAACTCAGTTCGTAGAATAGTGGAATATTCGGTTCTTTTTGAAATTTCGACCGGCAAATTCTTAATTACGGCTTTAGTTTTAAAACCGCCTTGTTTTACCATCCTGTAATAGGGCAAGAATATGCGTACATCGTGCCCCAACTTATGCAGCGCCTTGGGAAGTGAACCAGCTACATCGGCTAACCCACCTGTTTTGGCAAAGGGAGCTACTTCTGATGATATCAACAAAATCTTGAGCTTAGCGCTCATGGCCTTTCCTTATACTAAAATATGACAAAAGCTTAATTAACCACAGAGCTTGCTATAATGTATGGCTTTAGCCAAAATCAAACTTTGGCCTCTCGCAAGTATTTGGCTGTTTCCTCGGGTGGGGTCGGGTTGATATAGAAGCCGGTTCCCCATTCAAAACCAGCTACCTTGGTTAGCTTCGGGATAATTTCGATATGCCAATGATAGCAATCACCATTTTTATCGTGAAAGGGGGAATTATGGATAAGATAGTTATAGGGGGGATTGTTCAAGACGACATCAATTCTCATGAGGGTATCCTTGAGCATGAACGCCAGTTGTTCAACCTCTTCCTTAAGCAGATCCTCAAAACATGCATCGTGCGACTTAGGCAAAATCCACGTCTCAAATGGAAAGCGAGGCGTAAAGGGAGATATTGAGATAAAGTCCCTGTTTTCATTGATTACGCGAACCTTGGATTCCTGTTCCTGACGGATGATATCACAATACACACACCTGTCCTTATAAGCGTAGTACCTTTTAGAGCCTTCGATTTCCTCAACCACCCGCTTGGGTACAATAGGTAACGCAATAATTTGCGAATGGGTGTGCTCCAACGAGGCTCCAGCGGCTATCCCCTGATTTTTGAAGATAAGCACATAGCGAAAACGTTTATCCTTCTTTAGGTCCAATATCCGGTCCCGATAGGCCCACAATACATCTTCAATCTGTTTATTTTTGAGGGTAGACATGAATTTAACGTGCTCGGGCGTTTCTATAATAACCTCATGCGCTCCTACTCCATTCATCCTGTCGAACATGCCCTCACCGCGCTTGTTTATTCCTCCCTCAATCTGTAACGCCGGGAATTTATTGGGCACTCCCCTTAAACTCCACCCGGCAGTATTGGGTTTATGTTGACCATCCTTGCAATAGACTAGAATTTCAGGCGGTGTTTTATCCTCGCTACCTTCACAAAATGGGCAAAAACTCCCCTCTTGGGAATCTTCAGCAGTGACATGTAAATCAGTTGGACGTTTGGCTCTTTCGGTGGCAATGATGACCCATCTACCGATTATGGGATCTTTCCGCAACTCCGGCATAGTTTCCTCTCTTTCGCTTCCCTGAAATTATCATCCTATGGCCTAAACAATTTCCTATTTTGGGGTGGTCTCAGATGGGGTCGGTGCAGATTTACCTTGAAGAACGGGCGAGCGGGCGGCTCCACCACAACCCCCTCCAGATTTCGATCCACAACCCCCTCCCCCTCCACCGGCGCCCACTATATTTGCCCCCGAAGCCAATACAACCTCTGGAACTGGGCTATAACTGGAAACAGCTATTATCAAACTAAGCCCAAGTATTAATCCAAATACAGAAATCCCCATAAAAAGATATTGTTTTTCCGAAGCCCCAGCCGGTTTAAAATCCACCAGCGAGGCTATTATTTTATATCCAATGGCAGTCAACCCAATAAGCATGAAACCATAAACGATGAGTCCAATTAAGTTGATTAAGTTAGACCTTACTAAACTTGCAAAAATTGGCATTTACTTCACCTCCTTAACCTGATCTATTCATGACGGAGTCGTAAAAAGTCAGAAAACACAGATTATTGTCATTCCCGTGTAAACGGGAATCCAGTATTTTCCGATAGTTAAAATCAGGATGGATTCCCGCTGGAGTTTACCCTTGCGAAAGCAGGGGCGGGAATGACGACTTTTTACGAGACCATCAAAGATAATTAGCACAATTTAAAGATTACCTCTACGTTAAGCCGCTTCTCTTCTTTTCTTAATTTCAATAAGCTTAAGTTCTATTGTGCTTAACTTCTCTTCCAGTTGGGTTATTAAGCTTGTTTGTTTTCCAACATTTTCATTGTATCGAATTAAAACAGGATTCGTTTCGCTCTCATTTTTACGGGCTTGCTTTTTTTGCTCTTTCTGTATGGTTTTAGTCAGCTTATTCACATGCTTTTGGGCTGTCTTAAGTTGAGAATTTGTAGATCGCCGCTTTTCTAAAAGGGCTCGCTCCAGGGAATCCAATAGTTGTATTTCAGACAACTCCATAGCTTTTAGATAAGCGCCAAAAGAACAATAACTCCCAGGACAAGAACAATTATAACTAATTTACCCAAAAAACTCCTGGGTAATGATCCAGTAATTGAAGTAGTCGCCCCGGCAGTACCCCCAAAACCACCAGCCAAGCCGCCGTTGATCAGATACGCTCCAGCGTCGGCATCCATATTCCACACCACATAGCCTGCTCCCTGCCAATCATTGAGTTTTACTTCCCGTTGCGAGGTAGTCACTGTATACCCTTTAGAAATGGCGGCTTCAATATCCTGGAGAATAGTTTGGCTTAACTGAAGTTCAGGCCACATCCGGGCGCTGTTTTCAGCCGATAAATGAAGCAGTGGAATACCCTGACGCTGGGCAATCATTAAGGCCTTTACCGCCGAAACCGCCTCAGTGCCTACAAGCCGCTTGTCTTCAATCTGCTCCAGCACTCGATGCTCCAGCATAGAACCGTATGTTCCGAGCTGAGCCAAAAACTGGCTGGTAGCTGCGGGGCTATCTTTCAGGGAGGTAACTACAAAGCTGTTTCGTTGTAAGTCAAAATTCACCCCGCTATAATGAAAAAAGACCGGTATATTGAAGGCGTAGCTAACCATCGCCGCTTGAGATACCAATGCCTCACCCATAAAGGGCGCCGCATGCACAGCATTGTTTTGGGATAGAAACTCAAGCAGTTGGCTGTTTTGCAGATGATAGTTCAGGGCTGTATGTTTAAATACCCCCAATCCCAACTCTTCATTCCAAAGTTGTACTACATAATTCTTGAGTCGCTTAACCGGCCCGCCGGCAGAGGCGGATTCAGCGCTGAGCTTATCAATAGACGCTTTGCTTATGCCCACCATGTTCAAGCCTAAAGCGGCACAAGTTCCGGCTGTTATTTGATGCCTCATCGGGGCAATGGAGGCTAACGGTGACTTAAAGTTTATGGATAAATACTGAGGAGTGCCTAAATTTACCGGCTCTCCTTTAGCTATAATTTCATCTCCCAACAATAAATATGGCCTTACTTTAACCATATATCCCGGCATATGCCCAATCTTCTCATGCTCGGCGTCATCGGCCACCTGAACGGTTAAGGCCTCGAAAATCGGCGCTTCCTTCGTATCTACCGGCAAATAAAGCAAACTTAAAGGTTTAGCCAACACTTGAGCCATGCTCAATTCCATTGAACTAAAAGAGCTGCGATCCTGTGTTGTGGCTAATTCTACTTTCAGCCGATACTGAAACTCGTTTGGAATCTGCGCAGCTTCCCATTCTCTCTGCAGTATTGATTCGGCTAATTCGCCTGATAAGTAATTTTCTTGCGGCTCAATCGCCAAGGTCAGGTGTTCGTTTTTTAATGAATCAGGGCTAAATGGTGATATTCCAAAGGCCTTATGCAAATATTCCCGCTCAGCGTCGGGAAGTTCAATCCAGGTGAGTCTTTCATCGTTTATAGGCTCTTTCTCCCAATTACAATGCTTGAAGGCTGGGTCAAGCTCGACCCAGTTATCATCCAGATACGCCTTAACCCATACCCGTTCGATGACCTCATCTTTATAAGGAATCCCTCCCCGCTGCAGGATAGCCTGGGCCACCTGCGGCGCTGCCACCTGTGGCGCTGCCACTCCCAGCCATGATGCGGCAGCGTCCAAGGGCAAGCTCATTTGTCCATAAACATAGCGGGCGGGTATTTTGGCTGTTCTAAGCAGCTCGATCAACAAAGC
>JAJRUU010000079.1 GCA_024277605.1 bacterium | reverse complement strand
CTTCTGCTTCCCTCTGGTACTCGAAATGAGAAACCGGGATGATGCCTCTTGCCATCATCCCATATTATTAACTTGTATCAGGGTGGTCAAAATTCGGCTAGCGCAGGTGGTCAATTTTCGGTTGTCATTCGCAATAAATAAATGGTATATCGGGTTTTGACATGCTGAATTAGCTACCTCATGATAGCCGCCAGAATTTCCCGGCCGCCGGCATCCAGTAATTGTTCCGCCAGACCGACTCCCAATTCAGCCGCTTCGTTCGGACTACCGCTGATCTCATCTTTAATAATCTGTTTGCCTTCCGGGTCGGCTACTACGCCCTGTAATCTAAGCGTATCGTCATCTAGCTGAGCATAAGCCCCCAGGGGCACCTGGCAGCCGCCTTCAAGTTTTTTTAGTAATGCTCGCTCAGCTTCAGCCGCCACAAAGGTCTCTGGATGATGCAGGCTGGCAATAAATCCTTTAAGCCGCTGGTCGTCTTCTCTAATCTCAATCCCCAAGGCCCCCTGCCCTACCGCCGGCAGGCATATATCAACAGACAATTGTTGACTGATTTTAGCCTCCAGCCCTAATCTATACAGCCCGGCAGCGGCGACTACTATTGCATCCAACTCCTGTTCACCCAACTTCCTGATACTGATATCCAGATTACCCCTTAAATCCACAAACTTAAAACCAGCCGAAGAATGCCGCAACTGGGCCTGACGCCTCAGACTGCTGGTGCCTATGACAGCTTCAGCCGGTAAATCTTCCAGTTTTAAGTTACCTTTTGATATGATTACATCATGCTGATTTTCCCGTTTGGTGATGGCCCCGATATATAAGCCATTTGGTAGTTCGGTGGGTACATCCTTTAAGCTGTGCACCGCCAGATCAATCCGCCCATCTGAAAGCGCATCCTCCAACTCCTTGACAAACAACCCCTTCCCGCCAACCTTGGCCAGGGGTACATCCAGAATTTTATCTCCCCTGGTTTTTATTTTGGTGATCGTAACCAGCAGCCCCGGGTGGCTCTGCATCAGGCTATTGGCTATCATTTCAGCCTGGCACAGGGCCAGCTTACTCCCCCGGCTGCCAATAATTATCTTATTTTTGGTTGGCACGATTAATCTTGCTCCTTTAGGTCAAATAGTTGGCGGGCGGTATCAATATATTTTTGGATATCATTTGAGGAAGCGTGGTGTTTAAGAGAGCTGATCGGTTTATGCAGCACTTTGTTTATGATGCCTTTGGTCATGGCTTCAATCACCTGGCGATCCTTGTCGGACAGCTCACCCAGCTTGCCGATAACCCTATCCAGCTCTTTACGACGTATACTTTCCAGCGATTCTCTCAAAGCAACAATAGTGGGCGCTACATCCAATTTCTTTAAGCAGTTACAGAAATGGGTTACCTCTCGATGGGTTATCTCTTCGGCCTGCTTTGCCTCCCGCTGGCGTTCGCGAATATTCGCCTGTACTACCGACTGCAAATCATCTATATCGTATAGATATACGTTGTCAATCTTATTTATTTCAGGATCAATGTCACGCGGTACGGCAATGTCGATAAAAAACATGGAGCGTTGTTTACGGGCAGAAATAGCTGCCTGCACGTCTTTATGATGTACAACAATATGCGGCGCCCCGGTAGAGCTTATAATGATGTCGGCCCGCGACATTTCCTCTAACAGGCGATCATACTTTATGGCCCGACCGGCAAATTTTTCAGCCAACTCCACCGCCCGCGCGTAAGTACGGTTGGAAACAAATATATTACTTACGCCATTGGAAATAAGATGCTGGGCTACCAACTCGCTCATCTCACCCGCCCCGATGAGCATTACTACCTTATCCTTGAGATCATCAAAAATCTTCTTTGCCAGCTCCACTGCGGCAAAGCTTACCGAAACCGCATTTTGAGTAATGCCTGTTTCCGTGCGTATTTTTTTGCTACCCCAAAAGCCCGGGGAAACAGGTTGTTAAGCAACGCTCCGGTGGCACCGCAATCCTGGGCTATTTGATACGCTTCCTTTAGCTGCCCCAGAATCTGAGGTTCACCAACTACCATAGAATCCAGGCTGCCGGCTACCCGGAAGGCATGCCGCACCGCAACTTGATCGATGTGGCTATATAAGTGCGCAGTGAACTGATCGAAGGTAATTTGATGATAATCGGCGATAAACTGATGGATGGCCCGCTCTCCCACAGAAGAGTCCTCAGCTTTAGCATATATCTCCACCCGGTTGCAGGTGGAGAGGATCAGGCCTTCTCTTATAGCAGGCAGACACAACAGCTTTTTTAAGGCGTCTTGTATGTGCGTCTCAGAAAAGGCAAGTCTTTCCCGCAACTCAATCGGAGCAGTTTTATGGCTTAGGCCCACAACAATCAGATTCATACACTCTCTTAGCCGGTATTATTCACGAGCACATAGGGGGAAATAATGACAAAATCCAAAGTTCAAATGAAATCTAAATGTCAAATGCCAAAACCTTTTTTAGACAGGATATGCAGGACAGACAAGATAAAATGGTCATTGACCCAAAAGAAGTTAAATAATCCTGTTTCATCCGGTTAATCCTGTCAAAAATCTCTTTTGACATTTGAGCTTTGACATTCATTTGACATTTGAACTTTGTCATTTCTTTGCGTCCTCTGCGGTTAAACCTCTTCCTGGCAGGTTCAGGAATTTATGAATAGATCAAGTTTAGCGCAACAGGGGTAATAAGGCCAGTACAAACATTATAATAGCCAGATAAGCGGCCTTTCGCCCTCGCCAGCCCATGGACAAGCGGGCCTGCAATAATGTTGCATACAGCCCCCAAATCAACAGCCACCAGACCTCGACCAGTTGCCAGCTGAAAATGGAGGAACGGGTGCTGGCTATCCAAACCGATCCTAATATCAGCGAGATGGTAAAAATGGGGAAGCCAATGGAGATACAACGATAACCCAACCTATCTAAAGTGTCAAGCGACGGCAGCCGGTAAAAAAGTGAACTTGGATTATGTGATTTTAACTGGCGTTCCTGCATGAAATACATAATCGCCATACAACAGGCTAAAGCAAACGAGGCAAAACCAATAATGGCCAGTATGTGTACGGTGGAGAGCAACCCCTTGGATTGGGAGATGATAGGCTCTATCTGCGCCGGTAACAGCGAGGCGTAGAGGCCGGCTAGAGCTGCCAACGGCAGCACAAAGGAACCGACCGCCCAAATCTTATAGCGCCACACAAGCAGTAGATATACCAGTATAATCGCCCAGGCTAAAAAGGAGAGAATATCAGTGGAGCCAATCAATGGCAGATGCCCAATACTCAGCGATTCCTGGATTAAGCTTAGCGTATGACAGCCAAAGCCCACTATGGTAAAACCGGTAGCCATGGTAGCCATACGCTGCTTTTTAGCCAGCACAAGGTATAGCAAATAGTGCAACGTGGCCAAAAAGTAAAGTAAGATGCTAATTGTAAATAACGTGTTTGCGGTCATGTTTGCTCAGATTCCGGCGCACAAGGTTAAGGGGTAACCGGCGGCAGTTCTCCCCCGATTTGGGGCCGCAACAGTTCATCTTCTTCGCCCCGGTTGATTACTTTAACCTTCTCTGGTTCAAATCCCAGCAATATTATATTTGTCGGCAGTTGAATATCTATCTTTAATTCTTCGTCGCCAGGCTTTAAATCCAGCAGGTTTATGCTGGCGTTTACTTGCTTTGCGGTCAGGCTTCTAATCTGGCTTAACGGACCGTTGAGCATCAATTTAACCGTTTGCGGTTCGATAACGGCTCCATGGGTAATGGGCAGCACCTTAATTGGAATTGAATTTAAAATTTTATCCTCGGTTTTTTCCTGGATGATGGCCCGCAGTTCTATTTTATGATTTTCAGTCAGGGCAATATCCTCTTCCAGCGCCATAAGTTCCACTTCCTGAGTAACCGATTTATCGAGCCCACTAATATCCAGGGAACTGGTACGGGCCGTGGTAAGCTGTTCCACCTTGCTTTTAGCCCCTCGAACTTTAATCATCTCAGGGAACACCTTGATCCCTCCCAACTCATAGCCTTCAGCCGGGACCCCCAGTACTACCGGCTCAATGGGAATTAATCTTTCTACAATTGACTCTAATGTAGCGCTAACCTGAGAAGGGAGCAACCTAACTACCCTAATTCCTCTCGGTATATTGATACTATCGGTCGACAGAAAAAAAGTGGTCTCCCCTGCCTGGGCCTGGGATAGATCCATATCAACTACGAATTGACGCGACGTAAGATTGGAAATCAGTGATTCAGGCCCTTTAACTCGCACTTCAATATCAGGTGGTTCCCGCTTGATCAAGGCCATGCTTTTGGGGATATTGGAAAAATTAACCGGCACTATGAAACCTACTTCAGGCTGTTTCTCTACAACAACAAACAACCAGATAGCAACTGTAATCAAAAGCGCCAGCAGTTTAAAGCCTAAATTGTCCAGTAACATATTTTTGATCATCTAAAATCAAGCCCGCTTTTTGGGGGAGAGCAATGTACCGGTTTTGCTCTCCTTGTGCTGAGGTTCAAATATCTGCTGTAGATTACGGCGCAGGGAAATGGCATCCAAATCCCGAATGATGCCCCCACCCATAGCCAGGGAAATGGAACCTGTTTCTTCGGAGATGACGATTATTACCGCATCTGTCTCTTCGGTTATACCTACCGCAGCCCGGTGGCGAGTACCCAGTTCCTGGCTGATTTTTCGATCCAGAGAAAGCGGCAGAAAACAACCCGCAACAGCAAGCCTTCCATTACGGATAATCACCGCGCCATCATGTAAAGGAGATTTGGTGTTAAAAATACTGCCTAACAACTCTCGTGATACCTGAGCATCGAGGGTAACCCCGGCCTCCACATAATTTTGCAACTTGGTTTCATTCTCAAATACAATTAAGGCCCCGACCTTGCGACTGGCCATGGTAACCACTGCCCGCACAATTTCTTCAATAAGGGTAGCTTTTTCCATGCGGTGGAAAGCGGCAAAAAAACGATGCTTACCGACATCAGCCAGCGTCCGCCGTAATTCAGGCTGGAAGAGGACTACCACTGCCAATACCCATATTGTCCAGAAGTTCTGTAGTATCCAGTTAATGGTTCTCAACTGCATCCATTCAGATATAAAATAAACTATCATCAAGATAAACAGTCCCATAATCATTTGTACCGCCCGGCTGCCGCGTATGGCGATGAATAGCCGGTAGATGACAAACCACACCACCAGTATATCTACTATATCCTGCCATCGCAGCTGTTGTAAAATTTCCGGCATGTTGCTGCCCTTTAGTTATCAGGCGAAGCGTTTTTAATGGCATCGGTAAGCCTGGCTACCCGCACCATACTTGCCACATCATGTACCCTCACTATGTGTGCCCCTTTTGATATGGCACAGCTTACTGAAGCGGCGGTACCTGCCTGCCTTTGTTCAGGGGCCGCTCCAAGCACCTGTCCGATAAATGATTTGCGGGAAGTGCCTACCATGATCGGCTTCCCTAAGCATTTCAACTCTGAAAGACGGTTTATGATGTGCAGGTTATGATCGACCGTCTTGCCGAAGCCGATTCCCGGGTCTATTATGATTTGCTCCGGGTTGATCCCGGCAGTGCAGGCCAGTTCTATACCTTGCTGCAAATATTCAGTTATTTCCCCCATCAATGACGTATAGCTTGGATGCTGCTGCATGTTTTGAGGCGTGCCCCTAATATGCATGATTACCACTGGAACTCCGTATTGGGCAATTAGCGGCGCCATATCAGGATCAAAACGCAAACCGCTTATATCATTAATTATATGTGCCCCTAATCTGAGTGCGGCCTCGGCAACTTGCGCCTTATAGGTATCTACGGATAGAGGAACCGCTACCTCATCCAACAAGCCCTCTAATACCGGCAGAATACGATCCAATTCTTCTTCTACAGTGATGGGTTCTGAACCGGGCCGGGAAGATTCCCCGCCAATATCTATAATATCGGCTCCCTGAGCCACTAACTCTTTGGCATGCGCGATGGCGTTATCTGGATTTAGATACTTTCCTCCATCAGAAAAGGAGTCCGGGGTTACATTGAGCACTCCCATAACATGAGTACGTTGACCTACATTCAATGTATACGCACCACAATGCAGTTTGAAATCATGGTGGTTACAATCATGTAACATCTCATGTATCTGTTTTCCCAGCAATGCGTAAAAAGATGGGTCTGCTAGTTTCAAAGCCAGCGAGTGGAGCTTATCCAGACTGCCTACAATGAGAAGCTGCGCATCGGCTTGGCGCCCATCAACCTTCAAATAAGTCGAAATCCCGACAGCTTTAGCGCTATCAACTATGGCTTTAGCTTTTTTGGGGGGGAGTTTTTCGATTTTAAGCATAGCCGCCAGGCTCTTAGAGGCTTCTAGCTCCTGAGACTGTTGAGTAATTCCAAACAGCGCCATTTCACGACGTATATCATCTAAGTTGTGAAGCACCATTATTCGGGGATAATAACCCATCATTACTCTTTGTCGGCCCTGAGGGGTAAAAACATCCTTGGTTTTGCTCAGCGTTGTCCGCTCCAAGTTTTTGCACACCGTAAAAGTCAATAATTACGGTAAGCTTCTAACACAAGATCCCCTGTTTTTCCTCTCCCTTGGGGGAGAGGATCAAGGTGAGGTGGATTTTAAAACCGGGTTTTCCCCTCACTCTAACTCTCTCCCCAGAGGGGAGAGAGAACTAAAAGGCATTTTGCGGCTTGTGCAAAAACTTGGAGCGGACACTACTGGGTTTTGCTCTATTAAATAGTCGTAGCTGATGGCGGTGAAGGTTTTTCAGCAGGGTCTGTAGCCGCTATCACCTTATCTATTTCTTCGCCAGCTAATACCTCTTTATCAAGCAAGGCCTCGGCCAGGGCGTGCAGTTGGCCAACGTGATCTTTCAGTAACCGCTTCGCTTTCGCAAAACCATCCATCACCAGACGACTCACTTCTTCATCTATCATAACTGCCGTTTTCTCGCTATAATTTTGGTGCTGGGCCATTTCACGCCCCAAGAATATATGCTCCTCCTTTTTGCCGAAGCTAAGCGGCCCCATTTTTTCGCTCATGCCCCAATTACATACCATCTTGCGGGCTAAGTCAGTGGCTCGTTCTATATCATTTCCGGCGCCGGTACGCGTTTCATGTAATACCAACACCTCCGCTGCCCGGCCCCCCAGCAAGATGGCAATATCATTAAACAAAAACTCCTTGGCGTAAGTATGCTTCTCATCCACCGGCAATTGCTGGGTAACCCCCAACGCTCTACCGCGAGGAATGATGGTTACTTTGTGTATAGGGTCCGTCCCGGGAATCATCCTGGCCACCAGGGTATGCCCCGCCTCGTGATAGGCGGTGTTGCGCTTCTCGTCCTCGCTGATAATCATACTTTTACGCTCGGCTCCCATGAGCACCTTATCTTTGGCGGTTTCAAAGTCACTCATATTCACTTTCTCTTTGAGTTGCCGGGCGGCCCACAGCGCAGCCTCATTTACCAGGTTGGCTAAATCGGCGCCGGAGAATCCCGGGGTACCCCGGGCGATAACCGAAAGTTCAACATTATTGTCCAGGGGTACACGCTTGGTATGTACCTTTAGAATTCCCTCCCGGCCGCGCACATCGGGACGGCTCACCACCACTTGCCGATCAAATCTGCCGGGGCGCATAAGCGCCGGGTCGAGTACATCCGGCCGGTTGGTAGCCGCAATCATTATTACTCCCTCGTTGGACTCAAACCCATCCATCTCCACCAACAACTGGTTCAGGGTTTGTTCCCGCTCATCATGACCGCCACCCAAGCCAGCCCCTCGCTGGCGGCCTACCGCATCGATTTCATCCACAAAGATAATGCAGGGTGCATTCTTTTTACCTTGTTCAAACAAGTCCCGCACCCGCGAAGCCCCCACGCCTACAAACATTTCCACAAAATCCGAACCGCTGATATTTAAAAACGGCACCCCGGCTTCACCGGAAATGGCCCTTGCCAATAAAGTCTTACCGGTCCCCGGTGGCCCCATGAGCAAGACCCCTTTAGGGATTTTACCCCCCAGTTTTTGAAACTTGTGCGGATCCTTGAGAAAGTCGATAATTTCCTGTAATTCTTCTTTGGCCTCATCAATACCGGCTACATCCTCAAAGGTCACTTTTTGCCCCTGCTCGGTCGATAGCAAGCGCGCTTTACTTTTACCAAACGATAGCGCCCGGCCACCCCCGGATTGCATCTGGCGCATTAAATAAATCCACACCCCGATAAACAGCAATACCGGAAACCAGGAAACCAATATGCTCATATACCAGGGGCTTTCATCAGACGGTTTGGCACTGATGCGCACCCCTTTTTGACGGAGGTTCTTAATTAGCTCCGGATCATTGGGGGCATACGTCTTAAATGGCCTGCCGTCCTGGAACATACCACTTATGTTGTTTTCCTGTACCGTGACTTCAGAGACCTCACCTTTATCCAGCAATGTCATAAAGTCGCTGAAAATGACCTCCTGCTTTGGAGTGTTTTTCTGGCTAAAAACATTAAACAGAAAAATAGTGAGTAATCCAATTATCAACCACAATGCTAAATTTTTATAGAAATTATTCAAGATTCATCCTCAGTTGTATTGTTATCATATCAACGCAAAGCATACAGAGTAATGTTATCACAAGCAATGCTAAAATACAAGGGTACCTTGAAAAAGTGTCAAGCACAAACAAAAACCTTTTAATGCCCGGTTTATATTAGTTAATCCCGATCTATTCATAAATTCAGCCTGGGTTTGCAAGACATCCCTTGCGAGATAAGGCTTATGAGCCAACGTCCAATAAGGCTTTGTTTGCCCGAGGCGGTTGATCAGGAAGCTGATATATTTATAATTTTCGGGCTAAATGTCGATTCGCCCATAACAAGACCCGAACTTTTCGGGTTAACTGCCTGGATGACTTCTTCCACCGCAATTTGCTGCATACACTTCCTCACTTGGCACGCATTAAGTAACAAGTCCATACATGGTTGACATTTTAAGCCCCGGTAAATATTTATATTGTGGCTATAACCCCAAACATCAGGGGAGGTGGCGCCGAATAAGACGACTGCGGGTTTACCCCAGGCATTGGTGGCATGATTGAAAACTGCATCAATCCCCATAAAAAAATCAGCATATTTTAATAAGGCCAGGGCTTGCCTGATGCTGGTTTTGCCCAACAGGTTTATGGCCCCAACAATCGGCTGCTCTTGCGCTACTCCAACCTGGAGTACCTTATACCCCCATGAGGCCGCCTCTTTAACCACGTCGGCCCAACGCTCGGGATACCATTCTTTATTCCGGCATGAAAAAGAGGTGGTGTGCATAAGCGCCAGTTTGGGGCCAAATTGAGCTATGGTTTTTTCAGCAAAGGTCTCATCCTCAGGGGCAAGATAGACGCCGATACGCTGCCCGGAAAAATCAACCCCCACCAAACGGCACAGAACTTCAAGCACATGGCGCCGGGGCTCTTGTAAACTAAAGCGCCGATTACATACTGAGGAAGATATAATTACTTCAGTCTTATCCAGCCGATTGACCAGCCGTCTGTAGTCCTTTGGATCGGCGCTAAGTACCTCCTTGGGGTGGGAGATGATCCCCGTAATATGGGGATTGTGCTCCCAGAGGCTCAAACCTTGGGGATTATGACCATAACAATAGATTCGGCTTTCCGGGTGAAGCTGCCTAATAGCCTCAACTACCGGGGTCAACAGCAGAGAATCCCCCAAATTACCACAAATATGGCAACATATTGTTTTTGACATAAGCTATAAATCCCGACTTATTCATAAATTTAGGCTGGGTTTGCCAGATCCCTTGCGAGATAAGGTTTATGAGCCAACGTCCAATAAAACTTTGTTTGCCCAAGGGGACAGGAATAGGAAGCTGATAAATTTATAATTTTCAACTAAATGTAGATTCGCCCAGAACAAGACCCGAATTTTTCGGGTAAATTAAAAATAGATATGGATTCGCTTAAAACTCAGCAAATCGTATACCAATATCAATTAGAAAACAACCCTTAAATACATCATGCAATTAGCGCTATACGTTTGACATTGTAAGGACATCTAAGCTAAAATGTTAACTGTAAGCAATCACCCTAAACCTATCAGGAGCATATATGCCAGCCAAAAAGTATTTATTAGGCATTGATATAGGGGGCACCAAGTTAGCGGCAGCGCTGGCTGACGGTGAGGGACAGCTGTTGCATAAAACAAGACGCCCCACAGAAGCCCCAAAAGGCTCACAACATGTTTTAGATGGGATACTACACCTGGGACGAGAAATATTGACCCAGGCAAATATATCCTCATCGGACATAGCCTGTATCGGGGTCAGCTGTCCCGGGCCGGTGGATTATAAAACCGGTATCATGTATACACCACCCAACCTGCCCGGTTGGGGAGATGTTCCGCTTAAGGAAATACTGCAAAAAGAATTCGGTATTCCGGCCAAGTTTGATAATGATGCCAACGCTGCTGCATTAGCCGAGTATAAATTCGGCGCCGGTGTGGGCTATAAAAATATGGTCTATCTCACCATGAGTACCGGTATCGGCGGGGGGATTATTATAGATGGCCGTATATATCGCGGAACGCACGGTTCGGCTGGCGAAGTAGGGCATCAGACACTGCTGCCGGATGGCCCGTTATGCGGCTGCGGTAAGCGCGGCTGCATGGAGGCGCTGTGTTCGGGAACCGCCCTAAGCAGGATAATACGTGAGGAAGTCAAGCGTCATCCTGAATCGTCGATGCTAAAATTAGCAGGGGGTAAAGCGGAAAAACTGGCCCCGCCGGTTTTAATAGAAGCCGCCAAGGCCGGGGATGAACTGGCCCTGCAAATATGGGAAGAGGCCGGTTATCATCTGGGTTGGGGACTGGCTAATCTGGCGAATATCCTGGACCCTGAAATATTCATCTTAGGCACTATCGCCATCAAAGCCGGTGAGCTGTTTCTTGCACCGGCCCGTAAGGCGCTGGATAAATTTATCTTTAACCGCCACATACCGCTGCCGGAGTTAGTGTCCGCCAAGCTGGGTGATGAAATCGGTGAATATGGTGCAATTGCGGTGGCCCTGGCCACTTAAAGCGATAGCTCTATTTCACATATCAGGAGCACTGGTACATGAGTCGTACTCGAAAAATATTTAACTGGCAGTTTTTTCTGGGCTTAGGTCTGATTGCGCTCTCAGCATCTTTTTATCTCATCCACTACGCCATTTTTAAGGATGCTCACCATATCTTCATTTATTTAATCGGGGATATCGCCTTTGTGCCGATTGAGGTGTTGTTGGTTACTTTAATAATCCATCGTTTATTGAGCAAGCAGGAAAAACGCTCTATGCTGCAAAAAATGAATATGGTTATCGGGGTGTTCTATAGTGAAATCGGTACAGCGTTACTCAAAGATTTCTCAGAATTTGACCCGCTTGCGTCTGAGATGAGAGATGAGCTTATTGTATCCAGCGAATGGCCGAATAGGGAATTTACTAAAAAGAGCCGGCGTTTCAGGGATTATGATTATAAAATTGACAGTAAAAAAGGCGATCTAGAAAGTTTGCGGGGATTTTTAATCGAAAAAAGAGATTTCATGCTGCGCTTACTTGAAAACCCCAATTTACTGGAACATGATTCATTTACTGAATTACTGTGGGCGGTAACTCACCTGGCGGAAGAACTCAATTTCAGGAAAAACATAAAACAGCTAATCGATACGGATGCCGAACACCTATCCGGTGATATGCGGCGGGTGTATGGCCTGCTCATATCCGAATGGCTGGATTACATGCAACACCTGCGCACCAATTACCCGTACCTCTTTTCCCTGGCCACCCGCACCAACCCCTTCGATCTGGAAGCCACACCGGAGGTTAAGTGATGATGTTGATTATTATGAATGGTTGGGAGGCTATTGACTGGCAATCTTATTCTTTTTCTGAAAGTTCTTTGCGAAGTTGATACAACTGCTTTTCCAATTCGCTATAGAATGGTTGTAGTTTTTCTTCGCTATGTTTGAGCTTTTTGATTACCTCTCCAGGTATACTTTCTGCGAGAAAACGTTCCCATAACTCTACAAACTCTGAAAGTTCGCTGTAAAATTTACATGTCTCAGGTTCTGCTAACCAATAATTTTCAGTAAATGTTGAAAGCATCTTACGATAATATGGCATAATATCATTTCTAAGTTTTTCATTATCATAGGATACTATTTTCTTATAGGGTTCGTGATCTTCGTCTGAAATAGATCTATTACAGGATCTAGGAGTCTGTCGGGCTTAAGTTGTCAAAAATAGTGAACAAGCCGCAATTAATAAATAAATCCGCAGACAAACGTTTTTTAATTATCAACCTGATACAAAAGTCGGTTTTTCCGGCAAACTTACGCTTAAATTTATCT